>NZ_VTXJ01000006.1:0-275297 GCF_013114525.1 Vibrio sp. T3Y01
CTGAAACGCTTCGGTATACTGATAACACCAATTAATGATAAATAGAAAGCTAGATGAATCCGCACTAAGGCCCACAAATCAAACTAGCCTAAGTGCGTATTATGTACGTTATGTTAAATTGGATTTGTTGTTTATAAGGCAGAACTCTTTGTGTGATGCCCTGCCTTAGTATTGTGTCGATATTCTCTGAATTATACTGTGTATTTAACCATAATGGTTATTTACCATAAAATACCTAATATCCAGTGATAATAATCTTCGATTTTAACCCTGGTATTAGTTAGAGATTAACCGCCAGCAAATTTAACTTTGTAGCCTTTCTTTTCAAGGTGCGCTTTGATCTTGTCACGCGCGTCGCCTTGAATTTCGATGTTGCCATCTTTTACTGAGCCACCACAGCCGCAAACTTTCTTAAGTTCTGCTGCCATTATTTTTAATGGTGCGTCATCTAGATCTAAGCCAGTTACGACAGAAACGCCTTTGCCTTTACGGCCTTTGGTTTCTTTTTGGATTCGAACGATACCATCGCCTTTAGGACGTTGGACTTTCTCTTCTTCAGGTTTGATACGACCTGTTTCTGTTGAATATACTAGGCTCATAATTTATTTCTTTTGTTGCTCTGCTTTTTGTTTAGCGAGTAAGTAAGCTTCTATATGACGCTGTATTGCAATCTTTCCGCCTTTAATAAGGCGTCCGTTAAACATGCAGTACCACGCATTCGGCTCACCAGTGTCATTTTTGATTTGGTAACCATTGAAGTTTTCAGTTTGGCCACCGGTCCCTCTAGACTTACTTAACGCTGTGAACTCTTTTGGGTCAATAATAGATGCAGTATCAATCCACCAATCGATACTCTTTTTCACGGCAGCTAAGTTACCTTGAATAACGTGGTTTTTTAACTTGGTACGCCAAATTGTGTTCGTGGCATCCGTCGATTGGAGATGGATCCCTCGGTAAATTGAATTAGCCATATCTATTGATCATCTTTTTGTTTTCACTGCATTAATCATAAGTATACTAATAATGATAGCAAGCATAATATGGCAAAAACACCTGTCGAGGTACGGTAATTTGAGAAAAAAAGTCCCTATTTTAACCGACTCTGTGATAATTAATTCGTTTGTTGAAAAATTAAACAGCAACGTTACCGTTGAAATTATCGATGAGCTAACAGGTTTCCAGTATTCTCATAATTCACTGTTGGGTATCTACAGTGATTGGAATCGCTACCACGCTTTTTGTACCAAACATCGAATCAATACACTCCCTGCTTCTATTACGGCTGTTCGTCGTTTTCTTGAGACGGAGTCTAGTGAACGAAAGTATGCATCGTTAAAACGTTACACTGCAACGCTTAGCTTGCTGCACACTGTACTCAACTTTGCCAACCCTATTAAGCATAGACAAGTTCGCTTTACCTTGCTCCATCTGCAAGCTCGAATGGCTGGTGATGCTAAGCAGACAAACGCGATGACTTCTTCACACCTTACTCAATTGAACTCGTTACTTTCACATGACAAAGCGACACTAAAAGAGATCCGCGACATAGCGATTTATAACGTAATGTTCGAATGTGCGTTGAAGCGCTCTGAACTCAAGTCTTTATTGGCGAGTGATGTGGAGAGTATTGATCATGACTATCAAATCACAATCAAGGACTTGATATACAAGCTTTCACCAGTTGCAAGTTCTGCGCTTGAGCGCTGGCTGAGCTTTACTGGTTTGGAAGAGGAATTACCTGTGTTCCGGGCGATTGATAAGCACGAAAACATCGGCCGACAACCATTAGATGATTCGTCGATCTATCGGATTTTAAGGCGTGCAAGTGACTTACTTGGTTTAGCCGACAATCACCATTTTTCAGGTAATTCGATTCGAGTTGGCGCGGCACAAGAGCTATCAAAACAAGGGCTTAACGTGAGAGAAATACAAGATTTCGGACGTTGGCTTAGCCCTGCGATGCCAGCCCAGTACGTTGGATATGCTGGTACGGCAGAGAGCGAGAAAATGAAGTTCAAAGCGTTAACACCGTGGCAATAAGCGACATTAGGTCGGCAGTAGACTGAAAACATCGCAAACAAAAAAGCGGCTTGGAGAAATCCGAGCCGCTTTTTATAGTTAATCTGTTATACAAAAATTTAGAAAATACCCTTAAGAAAGGCTGGTTCTTACGCAGTTTTCTAGGAACTGAGCGAACTTATGCCCGTCGTGTTCTACCATTTTTGGGAACATCGAGATTGGTGTCATACCTGGGAAGGTATTCACTTCGTTTAAGTAGATTTCGTTATCTTGTGTTAAGAAGAAGTCGATGCGAGACAAGTGGCGAAGCTTCATTTGTGTAAACACTTTGCGAGCGCTGTCCGCAATCAGTTGACGTTGTTCATCAGTAAGATTACTTGCTTCAACTTCTGTTATTGAGTGGCTATCTGCGCTGTATTTTTCTTCGTAAGAGTAGAATGCGCCATTCGGTGCAATCACCTCGCCTGGCTTGCTGATGTGCAGCTCTCCGTCGATTTCATAAGCCGCAACTTCCAGCTCTCTTGGCACCACTGACTTTTCAACAAGCACTTGATCTGAATAAGTAAATGCTTTGTTGATAGCTTCGCTCAAGTCTTCAATATGGTTGACTTGATAACAGCCAACAGAAGAGCCTTGGCGTGCCGCTTTCACGAATACTTTGCCCCACTTTTCAAAAGCTTGAGTTGCTTGTGAATGAGCTTCGCCTGTATTGTCAGATAGGAATAAATACGGCGTGTTTGGAATACCCAACGCGTCATACCAAAGCTTAGAGGTGATCTTGTTGAAGCTGTTATTGCTAGCTTCAGAACCACAGCCTAGGTACGGGATTTTTGCCATTTCAAACAGTGATTGGATATCACCGGTTTCGCCAGGGAAACCATGGATACAAGGTACGATGAAATCAACTTTTGATTCTAGATCATCACCACGTAGCGTTTGATTATTGATATCAAGATATACTAATTCGCCCGAATCTAGACACCAGCCTTCGCTCTTAATCTCAACTCTTACAACGTTAAAGTCTTCAACGCTCTTAAGTTGATCAAAAAGGTAATTGGCTGAAACTAAAGACACTTCGTGCTCTGAAGATCCACCGCCGCATAGAAGAAGAATGTTTGTGGTGTTCATGGGTAAATTCGGTCCTTGAAACTAGGAATACTGACTTCAATGATAAACAAAAGTCGAGATAGGTACAGTGTTTTGATTGTTAAAATTGCGTCCGAAAGATCGAGCGATTAACTATTAGACAAAACGGTTCGTCATAAAACAAAAGAAGGAGCATTTGCTCCTTCTTTATGATTCAAAACTTAGTTTAACTTGTTAAGCGTTGGGTATTCAGAGTTCTTGATATCATCAATACTCTTCACGAATGGCTTCAAGTTTTTAAGTGAACTAGGTAGTGTTGAGATCGCCTTTTTTGCTTCTAAACGTGTTGCGTAGTCACCGTAAAGTACTGTGAACCACTTAGTGCCGTTGACCATCTTGTAGTTTTCCCAAACTGGCTGAGAAGTCGTTGGTAGCATTTTCACGAAAGAGTCGACTTTACTTTGGCTGCCAACCGCAACAACTTGAACTGTGTAACCAAAACGCTGGTTCATGTCTTGTTGCTTCTTAGTTGGACCTTTCACTGCCGCAACTGGCTTAGCCTGAGTTGTTTGAGTGACTTTCTGCTCAACAGGTTCTGTTCTGATAACGTTAACAACATTCTCTTCAACAACGCCTGATTGCTGTGATTGAGACACAACTGGAGCTTCAACTTTGGCAGTTTTGTACTCTTCTTGATAACTATCTGAAGTCACATCCGTGATGTAGTTTTCAGATACACACGCAGCCAAGAGCAGTGGCAAAGTCGCAATTGCAATTTTTTTCATGGAAAGCTCTATATCCTTAATAATAATTACTATAAATCATGCCGATACGTCGGTTTAGAATCAAGTTAACTTTGAGATTATACACCATTAGTGGGTGACCTATTTCACAAACTTAATGCAGTGTTTGCTTATTCATCTTAATTCGGTGAATTTGCCATCAACCTGTTATCGAAAAGTAAGTTACGATGAACTTACGTGCATTGCTAGGATATGTCTATGAATCATCTTGATCCCCTACTGAAACCCCGTTCGATTACCGTTGTTGGCGCTTCTCAACGTGAAAACCGAGCGGGATACATTGTTATGAATAATCTGTTGCATGGGGATTTTAAGGGGGCGGTAATGCCAGTTACGCCAAAATACGATTCTGTAGCGGGCGTACTCTCATACAAAAACATTTTGTCGTTACCTATTGTTCCTGACCTTGCGATTCTTTGCACTAACGCGACTCGGAATATAGCAATCTTTGAGGAGTTAGCGGAGAAAGGCATTGCGTCTGTCATTGTTCTATCTTCAGACATGCAACAGCCGAGTGATAACGGTGAAACATACGATTCAAGATGCCTAGCGATTGCGAAAAAGCACAATATAAGGATGCTTGGTTCAAACAGCTTAGGCGTGATAATCCCTTGGCTTAATCTCAATGCATCCTTCTCTCCTGTTACCGCACTACCCGGCAAGATTGCGTTTGTTTCTCAATCTGCAGCGGTGTGTACCACGATACTTGATTGGGCGAATGATAAAGAGATCGGTTTCTCTGCATTTATCTCTATCGGAAACGGCACAGACATCGAATTCTCGGAACTGTTGGATTATTTGAGCACCGACTCCCACACGGAAGCAATATTGCTTTATGTCGATAGCATTAAAGACGCAAGACGTTTCATTTCGGCAGCACGAGCTGCGTCGCGCAACCGGAGAATATTGGTCTTAAAAGGCGGGAGGACTGCAAAAGGCAGAGCGGCGGCAATGGCACATACCGGCGGTGCAGACACTTTAGATATTATTTATGACTCGGCCATTCGTCGTAGTGGCATGCTGCGAGTTAAGAACTTGCATGAACTGTTTGCTGCCGTAGAAACTTTAACTCACTCTGTCCCATTACGCGGAGAGCGACTGGCCATTGTCACGAATGGTGGTGGGCCTGCGATTATGGCAGTAGATACGCTTTTTGAGCGCGGTGGTAAACTCGCTGAATTATCGGAAGAGACGCTCGAAAAGCTTAATAAGGTGCTACCTTCAAGTTGGTCACATAGCAATCCTATCGATATTGTGGGTGATGCAGGTGATCAGCGTTATATTGATACGATTAACACACTGCTCGATGGTGATGAGGCAGATGCTATTCTCATCATGCATAGCCCTTCTGCTATCGCACACTCTGCTCAAACTGCTGAGCGCATCATCGAAGCGATTAAAAAGCACCCTCGCCATAAGCGATTCAATATTCTTACCAATTGGTCTGGTGAGCTTACGGCAAGGCCTGCTAGAAAGCTGTTCACTGAAGCTGGTATTCCAACCTATCGAACACCAGAGAGCTCTGTGGTCGCATTCATGCACTTGGTCGAGTACCGACGCAACCAACGTCAGCTTATGGAGACGCCAACCACGGCTGAGAAAGTCCATATTGAAGATTTAGCCGATGCCAGAAATTGGATAGAACGCCAATTACTGGATAAAGATACAGTTAGCCTTGATACCCATCAAAACAGTCAGTTTTTCAAACACTTCAACCTAGATGTGCTGCCTACTTGGATCGCTTCAGATCCTAGTGAAGCGGTACATATTGCAGAAACGATTGGTTATCCTGTCGCAGTTAAACTCCGCTCTCCAGATATCGCGCATAAATCTGACGTTCAAGGCGTAATGCTTAATTTAAGAAACAGCAGTGAAGTCGCAAATGCGGCTCAAGCGATTCTTGATCGCTCTCAACTGTCGTTTCCTACAGCACATATCCATGGCTTGCTGGTACAAGGCATGGCGAAACTTGCTGGCGGACAAGAGCTTCGCGTGAAAGTCACAACCGATGAAACATTCGGTCCTATTATTCTACTCGGTCAAGGTGGTTCGGAATGGGATGAGTCGATTGATGCGGCTGCAGCGTTCCCACCACTGAATATGACACTGGCTCGCTATTTGATTATTCGAGCGATAAAGAGTGGCAAGATTCGTCTACAGAAGCTTCCTAACCCTATCGACATAGAAGGCTTGTCGGAGTTGCTGGTTCGTATCTCACAAATGGTGGTTGATTGCCCTGAAATACATGATCTGGATATACACCCAGTACTTGCGAATGGCGATAAGTTCACGATATTGGATGCAGATATTGTATTGAAAGCCTACGAAGGTGATCCGCAAGAAAGGCTGGCGATTCGCCCATACCCCGTGGAGCTTGAAGAACGTATCCAGTTAAAAGATGGTACAGAAGTGTTGCTACGCCCTATTCTTCCTGAAGATGAACCACTTCATGCCGACTTTATTAACCGAGTGTCTAAAGAGGATCTCTACAAACGCTTCTTTAGTGATGTGGGTGAATTCAATCATGAAGCGTTAGCTAATTTCACTCAGATTGACTTCGATAGAGAGATTGCTTTTGTTGTTGTGCGTGAAGAGCAAGGGGTTCCTGCCATTATCGGTGTGTCGCGCGCGCTGATTAACCCAGAGAATACGGATGCAGAATTCGCGATATTGATTCGCTCTGATTTAAAAGGCGTTGGTTTAGGTCGAATCCTTATGACTAAGGTTATTGATTACTGCCGTGCTAAGCAGACTAAACAGATGTCGGGAATGACAATGCCAACCAACAGAGGGATGCTGACACTAGCTCAAAAACTGGGTTTCAAGCTAGATATCTGTTTTGAAGACGGCACAGCAGATATGGTGCTTCCGTTACTTGAGTGACCATGTTTTTTTAAGGTGTTGAATACACCAAGATTTGGCGTCGCCCATTTTGTTGCGTCGCCAAGCCATCACAATGTCGATCGGTTGCGGCTCCGTCCCTGCAATCTGTTTTAAAACACCAGATTCGATCAAAGGTTTAGCGACGCTACACGGCAAGGTACCAATGCCGAGCCCACTAGTTAAAGCTTCTACTTTTGCTGGGAAGCTCGTCACCGTTAAGCGCGGTTGTTTCTCTAAAATATTGATGCTTAATGCTGGCTGATCGCGTGCAGTATCTGCAATTGCAATCACCCTGTAACTTTCTCTAGCCTTTTGATTAAAATCTCCAGAGCGCTTATGTACGTAGTGGTTGGATGCTGCTACCCAAACCATTTCCATTTTTCCTATTACGTCACTTTTCATGTCATTGGGAATGGTGTCTACCTTTGGGCAAACCAGTAAGTCAGCTCGACCATCTGACAGCGATTCCCAGCACCCCGCCAAAATTTCTTCTTGTAAACGTACCCGTGTTTTACTGATTTTTCCTAACTCATCAACCAGTGGGAAGAAGTTAGCGATTGGGATAATGCCATCAAAGGCAATGGTCAAATCCAATTCCCAACCATTGGCTAGAATGCTCGCCTCGTTTACCAGCCTCTCTGTGGCCCCAAGAATTACTCTGCCTTGCTCAAGTATCAATTGCCCTGCTTCCGTGAAGTTTGCACGGTGACCTGAACGGTCAAAAATCATGATATCTAAGTCTTGTTCAAGCTTTTGAATTTGGTAGCTGAGTGACGAAGGCGCGCGGTCCATTTCATTGGCCGCAGCAGCAAAACTTCCACGTCTATCGATGGCGTCTAGGATGTGTAACGCTTCAAGTGTTATTGGGCTATGCATCAGTTCCCTACTTTATAAATGAGATTTTGATCACAAAAATGGAAGCATTCACCAGATAAATGGAACCATTAAAGGTCTTTTAATACAATGAGTTATACGGTTTAAGTGAGCTTTTAATGACAAAACTACAAATAAATTGAAATGCAAATAATAGTAATTATCATTTAGATCCAATATTATCTTTCGCGAAATCAAGATAATACTATGGAATTAAGGTAACTATCAGATGTATAAGCAATCCCTACTCTCTGCTTCAATCGTTTTAGCGCTTTCATCAACCTCAGCCTTAGCTGAAGATTATGCCCTATTTGACGAGGTTGTTGTATCTTCGACTCGTACGAATCAAACACTTATCAATACTGCAGCTTCAGTCACCGTAATCTCTGATAAGCAAATCGAAGAGAATATGGCAAAAGATGTCGACGAGATTTTCGAGTACACGCCAGGTGTAACGATGAACTCAAGTTCACGCCAAGGTGCACAAACTATTAATATCCGTGGCATGGAAGGAAAACGCGTTAAGATTCTAGTCGACGGTTCATCGCAACCTGGTTCATTTGACGGTGGTCCTTATGCATTTATCAATTCTAGTGGTATTTCTATCGACCCTGATATGTTGAAGAGTGTCGAAATCATCAAAGGTGCTGCTTCAAGTTTACACGGAAGTGACGCAATTGGCGGTGTTGTGGCGTTTGAAACTAAAGATCCCTCTGACTTCTTGAAAGATGGTGAAGACTTCGGTGGTCAAGCTAAACTGTCTTACTCTTCTGAAGATAACTCGTTCAGCGAACATGTTGCATTAGCTAATCGTTTTGGCGATTTAGAAACTCTGGTTGCTTACACTCGCCGTGATGGTGAAGAGCTTCAAAACTTCCGTAACTCGGGTGATTTAGAGAACTACGCAGTAGAAAATCAAGACACATCAGCAGATAATCTATTGGTTAAACTTCAATACCAATTGAATGAAAGCCATCGCATTGAGTTTCTAGCAGAGCTCATTAAAGATACCTCTGATTCAGACATCTACCACTCTAGTTATGATAGCTACACTGGTGAAGATGACACGAAACAAAACCGATTCGCAATCAAGCACATTTGGTTTGCAGACGGCGCGATTGCTGACACAGTGACGAGTAAAGTGTCGTACATTTCTAAAGAAGAGAACGGTGTTACGAAACGCTTTAAGCCTGCAGGCCCAGGTTTCCCTCCTTACGTTCCTGCTAATAACGACAACCTTCAAACCAAAGATTATGATTACACCGAAGATAAGCTTGAGATAGAGACGCAACTAGACAAAGAGATTAACAATCACTACCTAGTTTATGGTGCGACTTATACACATAGTGACATCAGCAACACCAATATGGAGTACAACTCAGATCCAGCGACTGACGATCAGCTTTACGTGTACACGCCTGATGCGAAAGAGCAGAAGTTTGGTTTGTTTGTTCAAGACGAAATCAGCCTAATGAACAATAAGCTGGTTGTGACTCCTGGTGTTCGCTTCGACTACTTCTCTACAGACCCTGGTAAAAACACTGGCGAATCTCTAACTGACTTCTCAGATTCTGCAGTAACAGGTCGTTTAGGTACAACGTACAAACTAACAGATACAGGTACTGTATTTGGTCAAATTAGCCAAGGCTTTAGAGCCCCGTCATTTGATGAACTCTACTACACATACGACAACCCTGGTCACGGCTACGTAAATGATCCGAATCCTGACCTTAAGTCAGAAACAAGTATCTCGTACGAGCTTGGTTACCGTCACAACACGCAAGCTTCATCGTCTGAGATTGCAGCTTACTACAGTGATTACGATGATTTCATTGAAACTGTAGTAACGAAAAAAACCGGCGGTACGACACACTACTCTAACGTTAACTTAGAGTCAGCGACAATCAAGGGTGTTGAGTTCTCGAACACGTTACTTTGGGATGTGTTAGTGGGTGCGCCAGAGGGTATTTCTACTCATTTCGTGGCATCTTACACTGAGGGTGAAGATGGAAACGGTAATGCACTAAACAGTGTTAACCCATGGAACGCTGTGTTAGGTCTGAACTACGATGCACCGAACCAAAATTGGGGTACAAGCCTTAAGTTAAATTACACGGCTGATAAATCTGGCTCAGACATCAACTTTGATGACGAGAATGGCGGTAATGCTGGTCAAGCTGAACTTCCAAGTGCAACGGTTGTTGACTTAACTGCTTACTACAAACCAATGAAAGATTTGACTATTCGTGGTGGCGTGTTCAACTTAACTAACGAAGAGTACTACCGTTGGAATGATATTCGCGGCGATGATGAGCTTTACAAAGAGAACTCTCAAGCTGAAAGAAACTACGGTATTTCAGCTAAGTACGAATTCTAATTCGTTACAAACTTAAATTGCAGAAACTAAAAAGCCAGCTTTATGCTGGCTTTTATCTATTTCACTAAAAATTGTATCAAAAAGGAATAAGTGAAATTACTTCTCTGCCATTTCTTTCTTTACCATTACCGCAGCAGCAATGATGAAAGTGATGATTAGGCCTAGTTCCATGATTAACTCCAAAGAAAATTAACATTAAACATATAATTCGTGTGCATAGTAACACAATGAATACAGAATGATACTTTTTAACCACTAATTTACTTTTTATTCGATTTAGATCAAAAAAGATGCCCTAAAGCATCTTTTCATAAGTTAATTATTCATGAAACAACTAGATCAGCCGGGGAAACCATTAGGGTTTGTTGACTGCCAGCGCCATGTATCTTCGGTCATTTCAGTCAGTGTGCGGGTTGCGTTCCAACCAAGCTCTTTCTGAGCTTTCGCCGGATCTGCCCAACATTCTGCGATGTCACCAGCACGTCGCTCAACAAGTTTATATGGGATTTCTTTGCCGCTTGCTTGTTCAAACGCCTTAACCATGTCTAAAACACTAGAACCGTTGCCAGTACCCAGGTTGTAGATGTGCAGACCATCTTTGCGCCCTACTTTCTCAAGTGCTGCAATGTGGCCATCCGACAGGTCCATAACGTGAATGTAATCACGAACGCCCGTGCCATCTTTAGTTGGATAGTCACTACCAAATACAGATAAGAATTCGCGTCGGCCAACGGCAACTTGAGAAACAAACGGCATCAAGTTGTTTGGAATACCTTGTGGATCTTCACCTAGTTCGCCACTTGGGTGTGAACCTACTGGGTTAAAGTAACGAAGTAGCGTGATGCTCCAATCTGGATTCGCTTTTTGGAAATCGGCGAGACACTCTTCGACCATTAATTTACTGCGACCATAAGGGTTGGTTGCGCTAGTCGGGAAATCTTCAGTGATAGGCACACTTGCAGGGTCACCGTACACGGTTGCTGATGAGCTGAATACCAACGTTTTAACATTTGCTTCGCGCATTGCATCAACGAGAACCAAAGTGCCGTTTACATTGTTGTCATAGTATTCAAGAGGCTTCTCAACTGATTCACCCACAGCTTTTAAGCCAGCAAAGTGAATGACGGCTTCGATGTCGTGTTGCTTCAATGTTTCAGTTAACAGTGCTTTATTACGAATGTCACCTTCAACGAATATAGGACGAACGCCAGACACTTTTTCAATACGCTCTAGAACGCTTGGCTTACTGTTGTACAAGTTATCAAAAAGTACAGGTGTCATACCTGCGTTGATCATTTGGATACTTGTATGACTGCCGATATAGCCCATGCCACCGGTTACTAAAACATTCATGTTTAGACCTTTTAATTATGAATACTCAATCTATCGCTTATGATACAACAACTTAGTGCGAGGTCACACCCCACAGCGCAATCAAACATCACTTGAGAACACAAATTGCCCTTTCCCTTGGTGTTTCGCGTGATACATGGCTTCATCAGCCATTTGTAAGATTACGTCGATATTACTTTCAGAACCTTTGACTAAATGAATACCAATACTCGCGCCTACGTGCAGTTCGCGCTGTTTATAACTCACTTGCTGTTCAATAAGCCTCAACAAGCGCTCGGCCAATTTGCCAAGCAAGATCTTGTCGGTTTGTTTAATAATAAGAACAAATTCGTCACCCGACAAACGAGCAACAAGATCGCCGGCTCTTACTTGAGATAACAGCCTATTTGAGACTTCTTTAAGGATTTCGTCACCCGCGTCATGCCCATAGGTATCATTTACGTGTTTAAATCCATCTAAATCCAAATAAATGACCGCAAAATGCTTGTTTGAATACAGGTTCGATGAGACAGCATCATCAAGAAATTTATACAGTTGCGCTCTGTTCGCTAGGCCTGTCAATGCATCGTGATGAGCTAAATGCTCAAGCCTTTCCATCTCTTTGACATTGGATAAGTCAGATAGTGTTAACACCATATCGAACGCGCCTTTGTTGTTGCCTGACGTGACTCGGTTAACCTTTATGAACATCGGAACTATGGTGCCTGAAACGTTTTTCTCCGATACCTCTCCCTGCCATTGACCATAATTCTCTAGTGAGGTGCGAATAGTTGGCATCAACGACGAGAATTGTTGCCAAGAAAAAACTTCGAACGGAGTTTTACCCACCAGCAGATCCGCGTGATAACCAAGCATCTGAGTGACGGCGGGGTTAACCATGGTAATGACATTGGATGAATTAACTACGATGAGTCCATCTTTACTGTTTTCAAATACTCCGGCTGCGATACGTTGGCGACTCATCGCTGTTTCAATGTCGGTCACATCTTGGATCGCGAACAAGGTGTTGCCATTCTTTGATAAAGATCGGCTGCTGATCTGTAGCCATTGCTTATTATGAAATAGATCAGTTGCTTCAATTAATTCGTCATTCAGCTCAATATTTGAATCGATAACCCCTTTTAAGAACCCCTGTTGCTTGGTTTGAATAAGCTCTTGTATGGATAGGCTTTCGAGAAATGCTTCGCTGCACTTGAAGATATCGCGTGTTGCCATGTTGGCATGTACGATCGCCCCTTTGCTATCGACCACCAGCAAAGAGTGTTGCACCGTTTCGATCACTTCATTCGCAAATGCTTTCTCTTCTTGTAATTTATCAAGCGTAAAATGAACCTGGCTGTCGCGCTGCTTTAATCGTTGTAGCATGGTGTTAAATGCACGAACCAACTCACCTATTTCATCATTGTTCGAAGTAACCAATCTTGGCTTCTCAGCACGTCTTTCCACAAACGCTTGCATTGCTTCGTTGAGTTCAAACATTGGGTCGATGATAAAGCGTTGAATTAATTTAACGAGCACAGCGCCCAAAATAACCAGCAGTACGAAATAGATCCCAGCGACCTTAATAATATTGGTTAAGATCTTCTCAAATGTTTTCTTTGAAATGGTGACACGTAGATTTGCGATGATTTCGTTGTCGAGAACCACAGGAACCAATAAATAGATGTACTGCTTTGAAATCGCAAATTGTTGAGATGCGATATCTTCACGCTCTTCGCTGGTGGGCCTAGGAATATTCGAGCCCCCTATTTGATAACTGGCAAAGAGCTGTTCTTGAGTGTCGAATAGCTTTACTCGAACGATATCTTCGTCTGCGACAAATGCGGATAAGATTTCGTTAGCTGACGCTTTGTCTTCGAACAATATTGCAGCTTGCAGGTTATACGCAACCCCTTGAGCAAGCACTTTAACACGTTGTATCAGGTTCTGTTTCTCTCGCTCGAACGTGACAGTGTAATTTATTGATTGAATAGTAACAAAGGCAACCGATACAAACAGAATGATCGGTAAGATAAGCTTGTTTTTTATCGAGATATTATTGATGAAAGACAGCATTATTTACCCTCCACTACAGAGATACGAAGGAGGTTTGAGCCTATGATGTAATTACCTTTTTTAGCATTGGTGAGATTGATTTTAGGCTTGAGTTTGTTGTCAACGTGCATAAGCTCGATCACGCCGCCCATTTGGGTAAAATCGTCGTCATCGCTAATAGTGACCATATTCGGTGAGTAAATCTGTTCATTTAGCTGACCATTCACATCAGACAAATAAGTGATATTGCACTGTGGCGTTAGCGTTTGGTGGACTTGGATTGGCAGTGAACGGAGCGTCTTTTGGTTAGTAATGGAAACAAGCGCATCGTTTATTTTTTGGTTCCCAAGTACACAGAAGTGAACCTTATCCATCAAGTTTTCATCATTCCACTGAATAAAGTTGGCAATTCTGAAGAGGTAGACCGCTTTCACTTCATAAGGCTTGAAACCTGCAGCCTCGATATTGAGAGCAGTGAATAAGGGAAATACAAGAGCGATACACGAAACGACTCGCTTGGCTGAGCGTCTAAAATTCATGAGAAACCCTTACATAAACAGACTCTTGATTAACACTCTTTGGTGAAGTGAGCTCAGCCTGGTAGCCACTGCCTTTTCCGATGTTTTCAATAACTACTTCAACCAATGGCGCGGCATGAGATTTTTTCCATGCTAGACGTGCATCAAAGACGAGTTCATGTGGGTAAGATTGCCATGAGTATTGAGTGCCATCTTCTGCAACCCA
Source organism: Vibrio sp. T3Y01 (assembly GCF_013114525.1). NCBI lineage: Bacteria > Pseudomonadati > Pseudomonadota > Gammaproteobacteria > Vibrionales > Vibrionaceae > Vibrio > Vibrio sp. T3Y01. The sequence continues at coordinate 14,173 of NZ_VTXJ01000006.1, forward strand.
GTAATCTGGGTAGTTCACGTTGATGTATTGCCCAATAACATCAAATTGCCAGCTGTCGGTAATGTTCCACATGAGTTGTACTGTGGCTAAATGTTGATTGTCGATATCGTAATAGACACTGGTTTGAGCGCTTGAGTTCGGATCATCGCCTTTACGCTTACCTTCTAATGTCGAATAGGCATATCCGAAATAGCTGCTGAGGCCTGGTGTTAATTGATATGACGCACCGACCTCTAACCCATAAGTTGTCGCTTGGTAATCATCCGATAGCGTGCCGACATAAACATGATTAGCTGGAATGTCGCTCGGATCATAACTATGGAAACGAAGGTTATCGTGTTCACTCAAGTAAATGGTCGCATCGAGCTCAAAATCAGAGTTATTCGTATATCGATATCCCATTTCTATTGTGACAACATCTTCATTATTTAATTGGTTGTTTGGCTTAAACAAATCCAAATAGCTAACTCCGGTCTCTGGATAGTAGCTGTTAAAGTAATAGGCTGAATTGCTGTCCATATAAGATGGTGCGACTACCGCTTTACTTACCCCTGCCCAAAGTGAATGGCTAAGATTCAACTTGTATAACCCACGCACTTGAGGTGAAACCTCTGTTGAGTCATTTTGAGTGAAATGCTCTAACTTTGCACCAAGGGTAACGGACAGTGCTTCAGTCCATTGTACCTGTGATTGTATAAATGCATTGGCGATGTAATCGTTGGCGCTCTCTACGTCATAGGCACGCCCGTAGTAATCAGGATTGTACCAATCAACCTCGTTAACCTGACTCGACGAAAAATCTAGATACAGGTATCGCAACCCACCACCAACCGTGATTTGATGAGTCGTCGACAGTTGCTTGATAAGCGTCGAATCAAAATCGACCGTGGTATAACTCCCAGGTGCATCCGGTGCATTATCTTCATTGTATTCCCCCCACAACGAATATGAGAAGGTCGAGGTATCGCTTATGCTTCGTGAGTCGTTAAATTGCAGATAAAAAGAGTGGCTTTCATTATCAAAATCATTAGCTTGGTAATCAACGAGCGTACCAGAGCTATCGTATTGAACTGAATACAACTCTGATTCGGAAAAGCTCTTTTCACCGCCGATTCTTAGTGACCATTGTTGATCACTGTCGCTTGGTTGAAACACCATACCAGCGGACTGCGCTTTCCATTTCTCGGATTCATTAGAACGATACGTTGGCTCTTTTCGGTATTTATAGAAGGCTCTCGCATTGACACTAGCGTTAAAGCTAAGCCCTTGCCTAACACTGAACTCATAATTGTCAGTATTCGAGGCAAGACCTGAGATATAAGTACCTTGGGTTTCACTGGCTGATTTCGTAATAATGTTAACGACGCCATTAGCCGCATTACCACCCCAAATTGTTCCTCCTGGCCCTTTTAATACTTCAATTCGTTCAATGTCGGCAAGAACATAGTCAACGTCGCTCCAATACGTACCGCCATACACTGGGCTAAATAAACTTCGTCCATCCATCATTACTAGCATTTTGTTGTATAATCCATCATGAAAGCCACGAGCAGATACAAACCATGAAGTTTCGTTGAACTTAGTGACTTTAAGGCCCGGCACGAGCTTCAACGCTTCCGCAATGGTCTTAGCACCGCTACGTTGAATACGCTCATTCGAAAGCACATACACGGACGACGGAATGTCCGTGAGCTTTTGAGTCACTTTTGACGCCGTTTCCATCTCAACGTCTAACATCGACAATTCTTCAAGGCTCATCGACATGAGTTGATCTAAAGAGTTCTCCTGAGCCACCACACAGGCCGATGTGGTTAATGCTAGTCCTAAGCTAATTGGGCGGGAAATCATGCGTTCACCTAATATAAAGATAAAAATGGTTCTTCTTTGTTGATGGATGAACTATATATGAAATGGCGTACTAATAAATGTACAGTAGCAAAACTTTGAATCAGGTCACTGTTTCATTTCGTCATTTGTACGAGTGTCGTTAGATATCTAAACCTAAAGGAATGACGGCAAGTGACAACGAAGATATTGCTTAATTGCGACATGGGAGAAAGTTTCGGCAATTGGAAGATGGGCGATGATGAATCGGTCATGGAATGGGTAGATATGGCCAACATTGCCTGTGGCTTTCATGCGTCCGATCCACACGTCATGTCGAAAACGATAAAGCTTGCTCAGCACTACCATACTCAAATTGGTGCTCATCCGGGCTATCAAGATCTTGTCGGATTCGGTCGTAGATCTATCCCACATACTATGGAGCAGATCAGTGAGCTCGTTTGTTATCAAGTCGGCGCATTACAAGCCCTGTGCCGTTATCACCATACTACCGTTGGTTACGTAAAGCCTCATGGTGCGCTTTATAACGATATGATGTCGAGCACCGATATTTTTAATGCGGTGGCACAAGCGGTAGCTGAATTTAATATCCCACTGATGATTCTCTCTTCCTCGGACAACCAACAATATCTAGATATTGCCGACGACCACGATCTTCCCCTTTTATTCGAAGCGTTCGCAGATCGTGCATACCTAAATAACGGCCACCTCGCACCACGAACACAAAAAGGGTCGGTGTACGTGAATCAAGACGATATCTATAACCAAGTGATGCAAATCGTCAATTACGGCTCGGTAACGACTATCGAAGGTGAAAGACTACCTATTGAAGCCGATACGATTTGCGTCCATGGTGATAATCCTCAATCCATCGCATTAATTAGAAAAATTCGCCAAGACCTTAACGCATTTAATTAGTATCAGTATGGCGTGAGTGTGCTCTTACTCGTTGACTGAGACAAGTCGACATTCTCATGCCTCGCTAAACACGGACGTTGAAATAGAACGTATGGAAAGGAAATGACGAATAATCAGATAGAATTTAATATCACGCCCGTCGCTGAGTGCAGCGTACTTGTTACGTTACTGCCTTCAGGAAATCGTTCAAGTGTGGTTAGCGCTCAATACATGGCACATTTTTCAAAGGTGATTCGCGAAGAACTGACCACAGTGTTGATGAATGTCACGCCAGCCTATAACACGATACTGATCGATTACTTACCGTATCGAATCTCCGAGCAACACTTCATTACTCAACTCAATTCGATACTGAAAGAGGCAGTTGCTACCTTTTCGATAACAAGTAATACGCGTAATGCAATCGAACTCCCTGCTTATTACTCTACTGACACAGCCCTTGATTTAGATAAGTACCAAGCGAAAGGCTTATCGCTGGACGATATCATTCAATATCATACCTCTCAGATCTACACTGTTAGCGCTATCGGATTCATTCCTGGATTTGCATTCATGTCAGATGTTGTTGAGCCGTTGGTATTACCTCGTCATTCCACTCCACGACTAAGTGTGCCCAAAGGCAGTATCGGGATAGCAGACTCAAAAACTGCGGTTTACCCATCTGACTCACCAGGTGGCTGGAACATTATTGGTAACTGTCCTTTGTCATTGTTTAATCATAGCCAGCTCGACGGTAGCCAACAGCATGGTTCACATAATCCACAAGGAGAACTCTCGTTACTCAATGTAGGTGATTCTGTTCGTTTTAAAGCAATTTCAAGGCAAGAATTCATTGAACTTGGAGGAGATGTCGGCAATGGCTAAATCAATCAATAAGGCGACAATCACCGTTATTAAACCGGGACCTTTAAGTTTGATTCAAGATTTCGGACGTTTTGGCGTTTCTCATCTAGGTATAACACAAGGTGGACCCGTAGATGATTACTCCTACAGTTGGGCTAATCATTTATTAGCAAATCCTGTTAATCGAGCAGCTTTAGAAATCACTCTTGGCCAATGCACGCTAAAGGTTAATGACGATTGCGAGATGGCGATTTGCGGTGGTGATCTACAGGCGACTTTGGATGGAAAACCGCTGGCCAACTGGAGTACATTTCAAGCGTTTAAAGGGCAAATGCTTTCATTTGGTTTACCAAAGAATGGATTAAGAGCTTATCTCGCAATTAAAGGGGGCTTTGATGTTCCCGTCGTACTCAACAGTTGTGCAACGGTAACTCGTGAAAAAATAGGTGGATTAACTCGAGACGGTGAAGCGTGCCAATCTGGGTACCAATTAGGCTTCACTAAGCACCCTCTTGCAAAGCACTTTAGACCTCTCTGTGTAACTTTTCGATACACACCAGATTACAACCTACCGGTCAATTTGAGAGTGATTGAAGGCTATCAGAGCAAACAATTTTCTGAATTAGCTAAAGAGACACTGTATAGCTCTCTTTATACTGTGGACCAAAACTCGAATCGTATGGGTTATCGCCTTAGTGGTGAATCGGTTCACTCTCCAGATATCTCACTGTTATCCGAAGGCATTGCGCTGGGTGCGATTCAGGTACCACAAGATGGGCAACCTATTGTTCTGCTTAATGATAGGCAGACAATTGGCGGTTATCCAAAGATCGGGTGTGTTGCAAGAATTGACTTGCCGCGTTTGGCGCAAGCAAAGCCTGGGCATCAGATTTCATTTAGTAAGGGGGATCGCTTGGGGTTGCAAGATGTGTGGTGTCAGTGGGCGCGATTCTTCGGTTATTGATAATGAACTTTCAGCCACCGTTCACAGTGGTGATTGTCAACGGATAAAAAATCGGCTTACCTAAGTAAGCCGATTTTTCGTTTTAGTGGTGGTCTTGGCCTGAAACTTTCGCCAGCGCATTTGGGTATCCACGCTCTTGGGTCAACCCTATCGCTTTATTTTCAATATCGTTTAACTTAAGTGACATTGTCACTGAGTGTGTATCTTCAATCGAGTCAGACTCGGGAATATCGAACCAGTGTTGAGCCACCTTTTGCGCTGCTTCTAATGTTGAAGACGCCTTTACTACCTCAAGCCTTGCATAACGCTCGCCGCAGAAAGAGACATCTGAAGCGCGTAGGCTTGGGTCGGTCCCCGGAATTTGCTGCGCTCCAAATAGAGGCTTACCACCAACTTGTGCAGAGCTAAAGCTTGGTATGAACTGAGACATATGGGTAATCGCCGCACATGTTCTTAGCTCTAGCTGTTCTTCACTCCAACCAGATACGATTTTCTTCAGTAGCTTTGAAGGTAGCTGAGGCTGTGAAGAGCCTGTAGAAGATGAAACCAAGCCACCTTCAAACAGAGTGATCCCTTCCGTCATGCCATGAAGCTGGAATACTCCATCAGCGTATGGTGTTAATTGAGCCATACCTTGTGGTGTGCCTCGTGGGCCATGAAAGATAACCTCAGGCCACTCTTCCTTACATTCTTGGGAATATGGCCACTCCGTCACATAGGCGGCTTTAAACTCAACAAGTCGTTGCTGTTTCGAACCTACAAAGTCATCCACGATGCCGGTTTCAAAGCCGCTGGCATTAATCAAATAATCGGTGGTTAGTGTGCGGCTTTTGTTACCAATGTCTGTGTAGGTTAATGACCAACCTTGTCCCGTAGATTGAACCGATTGTAAGCGGCTGTTGGTCAACACTGTACAATTTGGCTGTTGCTCCAACGATAGTTGAGCCGTCGCAGACAGTCGGAATACACTCCAACCATACTCTTGAACCATGGCAACGGGATATTTAAGCGTTTCTAAATCAGTATGTTTGGCGAAAGGAATACACCACTCATCAAGCGTTGTTGGCTTTAGTGGCTGCGTTAGTTTAGCTAGCGCCAATAACTCATCTTTGTCATAAAGCTTGTAGTACTCTTCAGGGGCCCCAAGTACTTGATTGTTTTTGTCTTGCTTAACGAGTTCGGCATAAGCGTCTTTTATTATCTTGAGACGAGGAAGCAAGTCCAATGGCTCCCCACCATCGCTGTGTGGAACGGCTATGACGGTTGGACGAATATTGATCGTGTGAGGGAACAAACGGACGGTGTCAATTGACTGTGTGAGCAATTGAAGACACTGCTCTACAGAAATATCTCGATACAAATTGCCGCCAGCATGTAGGTGGCAAATCGGTGGACCATTAACCAAACTTGGCCCTTTTTCCAATATAGTGACCTTAAAACCCAACTCACTGAAGTGAATAGCGCTTGTTGTTCCGGCTATACCACCGCCAACAATGGCAATAGAAGCTTGATTTGTATCCGTTTTGTTGTGGTTCATCGTGTTCTGTAGAATAAGATTAACTGCCACTATTCTACTTTTGTTCGACGATGAATTAAAACACATTTTTATCAAGGTCTTAGCTTGGTGGTTCGTTGAACTTATGTAAAAAACTTAAATAATCTCTTGACTCAATAACTTCCAATACTGTTTTCGAGGTTATTCTAACAGTCAAATTTGTCCTAAGTGACGCCACACAAAGGCTGCCTCAGTACTCTTAAAACAAAGATGTTAACTTATCCCTAAAGTTATCCACCGTTTTTGTGGATAACTGTTGATAACGTTCATGCTAAGTTGCGCAAACCCTTTGTTTACAGGGACTAACCGCTGTTCATTAAATCGACACAAATACACAATACATTTCAAATAATGCTAAAAAATGTCAATTTTAAAGTGCTAAATGCCTAAGTTGTGCTAGCCGTTGGTCAAATAAAAAACGGCCTAACCGTGAATTCTATAAATAGCTTGCGCCTTAGTATAAAAATTCACAATCAGACCGTTTCAATAAGCGAATAAAAGCTTACGGTTTTACATCACGAATACTCAAGAGAGTTAACCAAAATCCTTGTTTACAGGAGCCAATAGACGCTTAATTAAGCTGTTCACAACAGCGGCCAGTGTGATAAAGGTCAGCACAGGTAAAACAACCCACAACATCGGATGAAGCGAAGGCGCGAGTTCAAAGCCGAAACTCATCACACCTGCCACGCTCATTTCAGAACCCAGCGCAGCAATTGAGCCTGCTACCAGTGCCATTAGCCCATATTCACACCAGATAGTGTTAAGGATGCGTTTCTTGCTTGCCCCTAACGTACGATACAAACGTATCTCTTGTTGCCTTTGAGATAAGCTAAGACGTAAGAGCGTAAAAATAAGCAATAATCCTGCAACGACGCCAAGTGCTGCCAACACGGTAATCGACCAAACAATCTGTTTAAGCAGCTCTTGGATCTTGCTGCCCATTACACGGATATCCATTAAACTAACTGTTGGATGATTCCGTGAGAGTTCGTTGAGCATTTGGTTGTGCTGATCTTCGACTCTAAAGCTCACTAACCAAGTTGAAGGAATTGAGCTCAAGACGTCTGGAGTAAAGATGAAGTAGAAGTTTGGCTTCATTTCACGCCATTCTACTTTACGGATACTGTTAACCTTCGCTGATACCTTTTGACTATTGATGGTGAAAGCGAGCTCATCTCCAATTTCCAAACCTAGCTGTTCTGCTACATCAGATTCAACAGACACGCCCTGCTCTTTCGTCCAAGTGCCTTCAAGCACTTCATTGTACTCTGGTAATGAGTCGCCCCACGTGAAGTTGATTTCACGGCTTAGCACATCAGTTCGTTCAGATGTCTCGCTATATTCAGATGCTTTGACACCATTGATTGTTGTCAGTCGCCCACGAATGATCGGGAAAGCTTGAGTACGCTCGACTCCGTTAGCATCAATGGTTTCCAAATAGCTCTCTTTCTCATAACTGGCGATATTCAGTGCAAATGCATTGGGCGCATTCTCAGGCAGGGTTTGTTGCCAGTCTGACAACAGATCGCTTCTTACCAACCAGATAATCGATAGCAACATCAACGAAAGCGCTAACGAGCCAAATTGTATGCCCGTTGCAAGCGGCGTACGATTAATTCGACTTAAAGCTAAGCGCATTGATGTCGACGTCGGAAGCTTGCCAAAAAGGCGCAGTACAAACGTACTAACTAGGGCCAGGACCAAAAATAGGCACGCAATACCGGCTAGAACAATCCATACCAATAGATTGTCACCATACATCAACATCATTGGGATGATAGGCACCAACAGCAAAGCGAATTTCTTATAGCTATCGCGAGTCTTATGGCTTGATTGAATCACGCTAATCGCAGAGGTATTTACCAACCCAATCAACGGAATGCCAAGTGCAGGCACACCAATTAAAACACTGGATAAGATTGCAAGAATCGCAGGTTCGATACCGTAGCTTGGAAGCGGCGATGGCAGTAAATCACCAAGCGGAATACGTAAAAGAAACTCTAAAGCGATACCAATCGCAATACCGAGTACGGCACCAATAACGACAAGTAATGATACTTGTACCGCTAGCCACTTAATGATCCACGGTTTGCTCGCCCCCAAGCTTTTTAGCATAGCAATGGTTTTTCTACGGCTCGCGACATAATGTTGGCACGTTAAGACCAAAGTGGTCGCCGCCATGATCACAACAATTGCAACAGTTAACGATAGGTATTGCGTGGTGCTTTCAAACATGTCGTTGGTACGGCTTGATGAGTCTTGTGTACGCCAACGATCACTCGGGGTTAATTTGATACTGTCTTGAACAGTTTTGAGTTTTGCATCATCACCGTTTAAGAACAGTCTGAAACTTACACGACTTCCCGGTTGAATGGCACCTGTCGCATCAATATCATCATTGTGTATCAGTACCGCAGGCATTTGTTGGAATGGGTTGAAGCTTAACCCTGGCTCTTGGGTGATTCGTCCTGTTATGGTTAAGTCGGCATCCCCAATGGTGACATTGTCACCTATTTCAACTTCCAACTGCGCGAAAATACGTTCGTCCAGCCACAACTCACCAGGTTCAACGTGATTGCTCGATGCATTGTCTGCACCTTCTAGTAACATTTCACCACGCAATGGATAGTTGCTCTCCACCGCTTTAACTGTCACCAACTGCATCGCGTTATCGCTAAATGCCATAGTTGAAAAGCGAGTTAATTGAGAGCTTTCTAACTGCTCAACTTGAGTGACATCTAACAATGCTTGCGGGATTGGGTTTGCTGAGATGAACACGCTGTCAGCAGTCAGTGCATCTTTCCCCTGTTTTACGATGACTTGTTCCATGCGCTCAGCCAATGCTGATAATGCGAAAACACAGGCAATGATCAGTGTTAAAGCGATCGATACCGGCCATAGTTGACCATGTCGAATCTCTTCAATGCTCCATGAAAACAGGCGCTTGTTAAGTCCGTTTGATGAATTCAATTTAGACTTCCTCTATCTGTCCGACATGCATCTTAAGCGTTCGTTGACATCGTTGTGCTAGCTTAGGATCGTGTGTCACCAGTACTAGTGTGGTGCCGTGAGAAGAGTTCAGTTCGAACAGTAGCTCGACGATTTTGGCCGCGGTTTGTTGGTCCAGGTTACCGGTTGGTTCGTCAGCAAATAGGATTTTGGGCTTGATCATGAACGCACGAGCTAAAGCAACACGCTGTTGTTCTCCACCTGATAACTGAGATGGTAGATGATCGAGCCTGTCTTTTAAGCCAACCGACTCAAGTAACGCAGTTGCGCGTTCAATGTCTTCATCTTCGCCTTTTAGTAAGCATGGTAGTGTCACGTTTTGCAGCGCTGATAAGCTAGGAATCAACAAGAAACTTTGAAAAACAAATCCGACCGATTCACTTCGGATTTTCGCTCTCGCTTCATCATCTAGCTGTGAAAGTGGTTGCCCCAATAAATGGATTTCGCCTTTGGTAGGGACATCAAGGCCAGCCAGCAGTGTCATCAAGGTCGATTTACCTGCCCCAGATGTACCGACAATCGCGACTGTTTCACCTTCACGAATATCAATATCGACGTGCTCTAGGATTGTTAAATGTTCTTGATTAGTAGACACTGTCTTGGAAACAGCTTCTGCTTTAATGATGGATGTATGCATGACTCGACTAATTTCCTTTTTATTATTAATATTCTTTTCTACCGCTTCTTTGGCTCAAGGCTCTGCGTCAGCTCAAGATTCAAAGTTACTGATACTTGGTGACAGCTTGAGTGCTGGTTACAACATGGATATCAAACAGAGTTGGCCAAGTTTGTTACCAGATGCGTTAGCGAAACATGATAAAGCGGTTACCGTGGTCAACGGCAGTATCTCTGGCGACACAACAGGTAACGGTTTAGCTCGTTTACCCCAGCTACTAGAAGAACACGCTCCAGACACCGTCCTTATTGAGCTTGGAGCCAATGATGGTCTTCGTGGCTTCCCACCTAAGCTGATGTCTTCAAACTTAGATCAAATTATCGAGCAGATAAAAGCGGCGGGTGCAAAACCAATTATGATGCAAATTAAAATCCCACCTAACTATGGCAAGCGTTACAACCAGCAGTTTGAATACGTATTTGCAGCGTTGGCTGATCAACAAAATGTACCCCTGCTTCCATTTTTCCTAGAGCACATCATCCTAAAACCGGAGTGGATGATGAACGATGGTTTGCATCCTAAACCAGAAGCTCAACCTTGGATTGCTGAATTTGTCGCCGAAGAATTATATCAGTATCTTTAGGTTTTAATGGTCTAGCTCAATAAATTTTACACAGCTTTACGTTAGCCTGAGTGCATATCACCGTTAACTGTAAGGTTATTTATGCTGATCGAACCTATTATCAAGGGTGTGGTAGCAAAAAGCGCTCACCCTCTTGGCTGTCAAGAAGCCGTAAAGCAACAAATTAGATTCGTTAAGAGTGCGCCGCAAATCAAAGATGGCCCTAAACGAGTATTGATCATCGGCGCTTCTTCAGGCTTTGGCCTTGCCGCTCGTATCGCCCTTACCTTTGGCGGTGCTCAAGCCGACACCATTGGCGTTTCATTCGAACGTGGCCCAAACGAAAAATCCCTTGGTAGTGCCGGCTGGTACAACAACATCTACTTCAAAAAAGAAGCGGAACGTGAGCAGCGCACCGCTATTAACATCGTAGGCGATGCCTTTTCCCAAGAAACCCGCGCACAAGTTGTTGAAGCCATCGAAACTTATTTCGAAGGTGAAGTCGATCTCGTGATTTACAGTCTGGCTGCTGGTGTACGTCCCAAGCCCGATTCTGATGAATTCTGGCGCTCTGCGATTAAACCTATTGGTGAAAGCGTAACTGGCGCAACCATTTCTCTTGAGCACGATAATTGGGTGACCAACACGCTTGAAGCTGCCACTGAAGAGGAAGCAGAAAGCACACTCAAAGTGATGGGGGGCGAAGACTGGGAAAGTTGGATCGACGAACTCATCAATGCCGAATCTATCGCTCCCGGCTGTAAGACTATCGCCTTCTCTTATGTTGGCCCTGAAGTCACACACCCTATCTATCTCGATGGTACACTTGGTCGTGCAAAAATCGATCTTCATCAAACCAGTCATGCGCTTAACCTAGAATTAGCAAACTTTGACGGCAACGCTTATGCGACAGTGTGTAAGGCGTTGGTTACCAAAGCAAGCGTATTCATCCCAGGCTTAAGCCCCTACTTGCTAGCGTTGTACAAAGTGATGAAAGAGAAGCAGACGCATGAAGGGTGTATCGAACAAATGCAGCGCCTATTTAGCACTAAGCTGTACGGTCAATCTAAAGTACCACTTGATGGCGAACGGTTGATACGAATGGACGACTGGGAACTAGACCCAGAGACACAAGCCCATGTGACAGAGTTGCTCAATAAGATGGATGAAAACAACTTCCAAACTCTGGGCGATTACCAAGGGTTTAAAGATGAATTCTTGCAGCTAAACGGCTTTGCACAACCATCGGTAGACTACAGTAAGAAATTGAATAGCGAAGACTTTATAAAATTAAAGCCCTAGTCGAAATTTATCTCATTACTGAGACCCGTATTCACATTTGAAAACCTCTGCAAAATTGCCGAGGTTTTTTTGTGCAACATTTCTTATACTTAATTAACTTAAGATTCACAGTTTATTTGGTTCATCATAATTAACACAGGATGTGTTGATGCATTTAGCATAATTGACTCGGAGTCATATGAAGAAAATAAAAACTCTCGACTTAGATATTCCAGACGATATGGAGCACGGTTGGCAGAACATCGTTGATCTGTTGGCTCAAATAACGCAAGTGCCAGCAGCACTTATTATGCGTGTTCATTCCAATTACATCGAAGTCTTTTCCACTAGTCGTAGTGAGAACAACCCATACAATAAGGGCGATTCTGAAACATTAGGCAACGGGCTATATTGTGAAACCGTTATGGAATCTCAGCGGCAACTTCTTGTCCCCAACGCTCTCGCTGACCCGGCATGGGAAAGTAACCCTGACATCAAGCTAGGGTTGATATCCTATTGTGGTATCCCTCTGCTTTGGCCGAATGGTGAGCTTTTCGGCACCATTTGTATCTTGGACTCTAAAGAAAATCACTACACGCCGACTTACATTAAACTCTTGGAAAGCTTTCGAACTTCAATTGAGTCCCAGCTTAAAACCCTCTTTCAGCACGCCAAACTGACTCAAATGAATCGTGACCTCAAAAACCGGGTGTATACACGAACCAAAGATCTCGCCAGTTTGAATTACTCCTTAAATCAAGAAATTGATAAGCGAAAAGCCGCTGAACAAAAAATCAATTTCCAAAAGAACCATGACCTAGGAACTGGCTTTTTAAATCGTAGTGCATTTGAGTCGCGTTTAAACCACAAACTCTCTTCTCAACGCAGGCTGACGGATTGCTCATTTGCTGTCATTCACATCGGTTTTACCAACGGCAGACGTATACAAGCTCGATACGGCTATACAGCACTGGACAAAGTATTAGTTGAATACCGAAAACGTATCGATAGCATTGCCGATATTGAGGTGTTAACCGCGCGCCCTACTTCTGTGGATCTGGTGTTAGCGTTCAGTGTTAAAGATTTGCATCATCGCCTCGAAGAGCTTTGCCAAACTCTAGTAAAAGTTGGTCATTCTGAATTTGCTATCGAAAATGATAAGGTTCACCTGCACGCATTTATCGGAATTGCTACTACTAATAACGAAGACGATGCAGAAAGTATTCTTCAGAAATCGTCAGAGGCTATGCTGGCCTGCAAGGATTCCGGGCAAAAGTTTGCTTATTACTCCCAATCTCACACTGAAGAGCAAAGTCATATCAATAAGATCGAAGGTTACTTGCTGCAAGCGGTACGTAACGATGACTTAATGCTCTACTTCCAACCCAAAGTATGCCCGCTAACCCATCGTTGGGTCGGTGCTGAAGCATTGCTCCGCTGGCGCCACCCCGTTTTGGGAGACATATCCAATGAAACCTTGATTCACATGGCCGAGCAAAACGGATTGATTTTCGAAGTGGGCAGCTTTGTCCTGCGCAACGCGATTGAGAAAGCCAAAGAATGGTCTGAATATGTTGAGGACTTCAAGATGGCGGTCAATGTGTCTGCGGTGCAACTCAAAAACGCGCATTTTGCAGAGCAAGTTGTTCATTTGCTAGAAACCTACCACCTTGAGCCTCATTTCTTGGAGCTTGAAGTGACAGAAAGCGGATTGATTGCAGATGAAGTGGTCGCAAAGAATACCTTAGAATCGCTACATGATATTGGCGTTACATTGTCACTGGATGACTTTGGAACCGGCTATGCCTCTTTCAGCTATCTCAAGAAATTTCCATTCGATGCAATCAAAATTGATAAGAGCTTCATAGACCAAATGCTCAACTCAAGTGAAGATTCAGAAATTGTTCGATCCATCGTTCAGATAGCGAAAAAGTTAGATCTAAAAGTGATGATCGAAGGCATTGAATCAGAAGTTCAGGAGAAATTTATCATTGATGAAGGTTGTGACGTAGGACAAGGTTATCTGTATGGTCGACCAATGCCGAGTCAAGAATTTGAGCATAGCTTAATCAATCAAAACTATTTAGGTACGACTCGTTACGCTTAAAGTGAAAAATAGCCGTTAGTTTTGGATTTAAACCTAGTTTCTCTTTACTCTATAGGTGGTGATTTTTATAATCGCCGCCTTTCTGTTTTTATCTTCCCCTTTATATAGGCATTCCTCGTTATGGATCAGTTGACTGCAAAGCTTAAAAAGCTCGAAAAACAAAACTACCGTGCATATCAACAAATTAAAGGTCAATACGACTTTGCTGATTTCGAATTACACATCGACCACATTCAAGGTGACCCGTACGCGTCAGCCTCTCGTTTTCGTGCAACACGCGCGTGGTCGTTGACTGGGTTAGATTGGCTGAAAGAAAAATCTTACGAATACCAAGTAGCAGCTCGTGATTTTATTGCTCGCAGCTTTGCTGAGTTCGCAAAACAAGAAGCGACCGTTTCTATCGCATTAACGGGTCAAACAGTACTCGACAACACTGCAGTCGTGTTTACTGAGCACGGTATCGAAATTCGTTTCCGTATTAACCTGCCTGCTGATGGTCGTAGCATTCTTGCGAAGAAAGCGAACAACATCATCACCTTCTACCTGCCGAAGTTTATCCGTCGCGCAACGCTTGAGCGTGAGCTAAACATAGACGCAATGATCAAGCACTGTGAAACAATCGAAGACCAAGAAGCGCTACGTGCACAGCTAGATGAGCACAACCTATCTGCATTTGTGGCAAATGGCAGTGTATTACCACGTATCGCGGGTAACTGTGATCTTCCAATGAAAGATGCGGTTCCATTTACAGCACCAGAATCACTGAGCGTTACGTTAAACACGCCAAACCAAGGCGATGTAACAGGCTTGGGAATTCCTAAAGGGATTACATTGATCGTTGGTGGTGGTTTCCACGGTAAATCGACACTATTGAATGCGGTTGAACGCTCTATCTACAACCATATTCCTGGTGATGGCCGTGAAGGCATCGTGACTGCCATTGATACAATGAAGATTCGCGCTGAAGATGGCCGATGTGTGCACAGCTTAAATCTGTCAAACTACATCAATCATCTTCCAATGAAGAAAGATACCTCTGATTTCAGTACTCAAGATGCTTCGGGCTCTACTTCTCAAGCGGCTTGGCTACAAGAGTCGATTGAAGCCGGTGTTCAAACCCTATTGATTGACGAAGATACGTCAGCGACTAACTTCATGATCCGTGATGAGCGTATGCAGGCATTGGTTTCAAAAGGTGACGAGCCAATTACTCCACTTGTTGACCGTATTGGCCAGCTACGTGATGAAATGGAAATCTCTACTATCGTCGTCATGGGGGGCTCGGGTGATTACCTAGATGTAGCAGACACCGTGATCCAAATGCACGATTACCAAGCGGTAGATGTGACAGAGAAAGCAAAAGATGTTATTGCTCAGCACCCTACCCAACGTACTAACGAGTGCGAAACACCGTTGGAGATGTTTGTTCCTCGTTCACTGAACCGTGCATCACTAATGAACATTCTTACTGATGGAAAGTTCCGCGTGAGTGCTAAAGGTAAGGAGTCTCTGCGTTTTGGTAAAGAGTTTGCCGACCTGTCTGCTCTTGAGCAGCTAGAGTCAACTTCTGAAGTCAACGCGATTGGTTGGGCTTGGTTCCAGTTTGCACAAACGCCTGGTTGGTCAAATAATCCAGCAAAAGAGTTTAACGCGATTCTAGGTAACGATTGGCACCAAAATATGCCTAACTACGGTGACCTAGCGAAACCAAGAACGTTGGATGTTATGGCAGCTCTTAACCGCATGCGCAAATCTCAGTTCAAGCCTTCGAACTAAGTTTTACTCAACCAAATACAACTTTTCGGCCCCACAAATGGGGCCGTTTTTATTTCTACTCGTCCTAGAAAGCGTTCTATCAAACCACAAATGTTAAGTAACGAACTTTGTGCACGATAAATAAGCTGGTTATCGCCCTTCACTTCCTTTCCCATAATTTATATAACTCTGGTTATCTTTGAGATGCTCATAAAACATGACATTGTTTTTACGAAGCTATGGTAAAGTCCGCCTAAACAAGTGTAACTAAATGTAACAGGCTAAGATTTGATGTACCACAAACGCGTAAAAATGCGTGATCATAAAAGTGAAGTAAACCTGTTTAGAAACCGTGTTATTGTCGCATTCATAGGTATTCTTCTTTTCACTCTCGTCTTAGTCGGTAACCTATACCGACTCCAAGTTCAAAACTTTGATAGCTACCAAACCCGCGCCGACGGGAACCGAATTAAAGTGCTCCCGATCGCCCCTACGCGAGGGTTAATTTACGACAGAAATGGTGTGTTGCTGGCTGAAAACAAACTGGTCTTTTCTCTCACCATGATCCCAGAGCAAACAAAAGATGTGGATGAGATGCTCAGCAAACTCAACGAGTACATCCCGCTGAATAAAGAACAAATTACGCGTTTTAAAAAGCGTTACCGCAATACCCGCCGCTTTAAGTCCGTTACCCTGTTAGAGAACCTGACGGAAAAAGAGATCGCAAAATTCTCTGTTCACCAATACTTATTTCCCGGGTTATCTATCGATACCAGCTTAAAACGATTTTACCCTAATGGTGAGGTACTGACTCACGTACTAGGATACGTTGCTCATATCAATGATAACGATTTAAGAAAACTAGAAGAACAAGGTAAAGAAGCGAATTATCAAGCGACGACTATCATTGGTAAGCTCGGCGTTGAGCGATACTATGAAGACATACTTCATGGACAAAAAGGCTATCAAGAGGTTGAGGTAAATAGCCGAGGCCGCATCGTCAGAACGATAAAGTACGTTCCGCCTGTTGCTGGTAAAGACATCGTACTCAACATTGATCTTGAACTGCAAAAGTATGTGTTCGAACAACTTGATCATCGCACTGGCAGTGCTGTTGTCCTAGACCCGAAAGACAACAGTGTTTTAGCTATGGCATCAAGCCCGAGTTACGACCCTAACCTATTCGTTGATGGCATTTCTAGCAAGAATTACCAAACACTTCTCAATGACCCAGCTCATCCATTGGTAAACCGAGCGACGTTAGGTGTTTATCCACCCGCTTCTACTGTTAAGCCGTTTATGGCTGTTGCGGGCTTGGAAGAACATGTTATTTCTGAAAATACCATCCGTAATGACCACGGCGTATGGCGCATTCCTGGGTCTAAATCTAACTCTAAAGCCTGGCGCGACTGGAAGCGTTGGGGGCACGGTCCTGTTGATGTTACACAAGCGATTGAAGAGTCGGTCGATTCCTTTTTCTATCAAATGGCTTTCGACCTAGGCATCGACCGTATTAGCACGTGGATGAACCGTTTTGGTTTTGGTAAACCATCGGGCATCGACATCTACGAAGAGAGTAGCGCCAACATGCCGACACGAGATTGGAAGATGATGCGCTACCGAACGCCTTGGTATCAAGGTGACACAGTACCGATCGGTATTGGACAAGGATACTGGACCTCGACTCCCTTACAACTTGCTAAAGCGACCTCTGTGTTAGTCAACCATGGCAAGGTGATGCCTCCGCATATCCTACGAGCAACACTCGATCACGGTGAAGACTTAGAGACTCAACAGCTAGTAGAACCTAAACAAATGACATCCATCGATGAAGTCCCAGACAAGATTTGGGATGTACCAATTAATGCGATGAGATTAGTGAACCACGGTAGTCGTGGTAGTGGTAGAAGAGCGTTTAAAGGAACAAAATACACGAGTGGTGGTAAGTCCGGTACCTCTCAAGTATTTGGTTTAGCAAAAGATCAGGTGTACAACTCGAAAGAGTTAGAAAGGCACTTACTTGACCACGCACTCTACACAGCCTTTGCTCCGTATGAACACCCGGATTACGTTGCAACCGTCGTTATTGAACATGGTAATGGTGGCTCTAAGGTCGGTGCTCCTTACATTCGCAAAGTGCTTGATTATGCATTTGAACATAAAAGCGGTGTGAGTAAAGGTAACTCATAACACACAAGAAGCACAAAGCCCCACGAGTCTTCAGTGGGGCTTTATATCGTTTATAAAGAACATTGCATCTAGGTAAAAAACTAGCTTCGCAACACATGCCAAGCTTCACACAAGGTTTGAAATTGGGCGGTGTTACCCTCATCTCTATCTGGGTGCCAACGAAGCGCAAGCCTTCTCCACTGTTTACGTATTTCTTCCTGTGAAGCGTCTAGTGGTAACTCAAACAAGCTCAATGCTCGTTTTCGGTCCATGTCTGTTTCACTACCACCAACAAACTTCTTATAGCGGGTCCAAAACTCATTCAATAGTCGCTTAACTTCACCCTCTTCGGCTTCATAGTTCAACCAATCAATGTAGTACTCACGCAACGGGTCTTGGTGGTCAATAGCGTGTGTACTTCCGTGATATCGACCACACATTAGTTCTATCTCCATCGCTTGAACTTGCAGCCAATTATCTGGGTATAGCGTCTCTTGTAGTTGGTAAAGCGCGTTCATGATCAAGAAGTTTTTCTTGAATAACTCCTTCTCTGGAACCGGATCAAGGACAGGAATAAAGCCGAGCTCGTTGAGATGCGCAGCCAAGGTGTGCACTTTCCACCCCGTCGGGTTTTGTTTGAGCACTTCCATGATTGGCCAAAGCAACGGGTTTTCCATGTGTGCTTGAAACTGGCAACTAATATTTTGATGACTCGATGAGTCTAGATTGTCTGACATAATCAATTGAGCCCGCAGCCATATGCATGTGTGTATCTAATTAATTGATAAGCGATCTGTCGTGGTTTGTCGAGTTTCAAACTAAATAAATTTCAACCAGTTATGTATTTACAAAGCAAAAAGGCCAGCATTATGCTGACCTTTAGTATACGAAAACAGACGAATTAGATAACGCCAAGCTCTCTTAGGCGCTCCATTAGGTACTCGTTTGCTGTGTACTTTTCAGAAAGAACCACTTCTGGTTTCGGGTGCAAGAAAAGAGGCAAAGAGATGCGAGACTTTTCTTGGCGTGCGCCAGTTGGGTTGATAACACGGTGAGTCGTCGATGGGAAGTAACCGCCAGATGCTTCTTGCAGCATGTCACCGATGTTGATGATCATGTTGCCGAAGTCACACGGTACATCTAACCACTCGTCATTTTGAGACTTAACTTGTAGTCCAGGCTCGTTTGCCGCTGGTAGAACAGTAAGAAGGTTAATGTCTTCGTGTGCTGCAGCGCGGATTGCTCCTGGCTCTTCATCACCTTGCATTGGTGGGTAGTGAAGTACGCGAAGCAGAGTTTGTTCGCTACCATTGATCATTTCTGATAGAGCGATAGAGAACTTCTCTTGCACTTCTTGAGGTGCGTGCGCTTCAACCCAACCTAACAACTCTTGAGCAAAAGCATTAGCACGTTGGTAGTAATCTAGAATCTGTTCTTTAAGCTGCTCAGGAATTTGACCCCAAGGATATACATGGAAGTATTCTTTGATGTCTTTTACTGTGTGGCCCTTTGCAACTTCAGATACTGAAGGTGGAAAATAACCATCTTGTGTTTCAACATTGAAGTGGAAGTTTTCTTTCTCTTCAGAGATGAAGAATTGGTACCAGTTCTCGTAAATTGACTCAACAAGCTCTTTTGGGATTGGGTGATTTTTCAGTACGCCAAATCCAGTTTCACGTAAAGAGCGAACAAATTGTTCTGCTGCGTCGTCAGCAAGATAATCGACAGTTTCCAGTTTCATGACTTTCTTTCTTGTTATGTAGTGATACGGGGATTTTATGGTCCGCTTTGTTGTAAATCAAACTTTAGTGAAACTCTCGCAACCGTTTGTCTAGATACTGGGCGATAACGCTACTTTTCAACAAATTTGGTAATTAAAAGCCAATTGAACAGTGTTCATTATTGTGTAACTATACATAAAACTTATATAGGATCTGATGATGACAATTACGCCACTTGCTCAAAATAGACCTCTACTCTCGCTCACTGTTTTGTATCTCGTTGTTTTTCTTTTCTCAGCGTTTGCTCCCTCTTCGAGAGCCGTATGGATTGCGGAAATCGTACCTGCATTAATGATTCTTATCGGTATTTGGTGGCTATCCACTAAATTAACATTTTCAAAAACCGCTTATGTTTTGATGTTCATTTGGTTGGCACTGCACACGATTGGCGCTAAGTACACTTTTGCGGAGGTACCGTTCGATTGGTTTAATCAGTTAATTGGCTCTGAGCGCAACAATTTTGACAGAGTCGCGCACTTTTCTATCGGGCTTTATGCCTACCCACTCGCTGAATATCTTATTCGGAAGAAATTGGCTCAACCCGTGATTGCGTGCCTCTTTGCACTGTTTGCCATCATGAGTGTTGCGGCAGGCTATGAAATTATTGAGTGGTGGTATGCTGAAATCGCAGGTGGTGATGAAGGTATCGCTTTCCTTGGTTCACAAGGTGATATTTGGGATGCGCAAAAAGACATGTTATGTGATACGACCGGAGCTATCGTCTCACTGCTGCTTCTAAAGCTTCAAGGACGTACCAAAGTTTAGCCGAACACTTCGTTAACTCAGTTTATTCAAGACTCACTTTCAAATGCCACATGCCCTATACGCTGTGACATTTTTTGTGTTTTAGCTTCAAGGCTATTTCATAGTGACCTTACCACCCACGAATTTAAATGCGGGTGTGCCTCGTACTAAGGTATCTCGAGCAAACTCAATTCCACATTCAGGGCAAATGCACGGCTCTGTAGTAAAGTCTTCGACAATCCTTTCCTTAAAACATTTTACGAGCGCACCCTTACCGCCTTTTCGATATTTGAATAACTGTGTTTTGCATTTCGCGCAAAATATTTGAACGGTTTTCGTGGGTTGCTTCTTGTTTGGTTTCGCCATAAAGGTAACGTGCTGATTCTTATTGTTTAAGTTTAGGCGCTACAAGCACTAAGCTTATGCCGACTAATATGATGGTTGATGAAATAACAAATTGCATGGTGACAGGCTCCGAGAGCAACAGTACGCCGCCGAGCGTCGCAATAACCGGCACCGAAAGCTGTGCGATTGATGCCACGACAGTATTGAGCTTCTTCACTACGTAGTACCACAAACTGTAACCAACCCCTGAAGCTACAGAACCAGACAATACGGCATAAATGAACCCTTGTTCAGACATCGAAATATCAAGAGCTGAATTTGGTACTACTAGCCATGGTGAGATAAACACCAAGACAATCAATGAACAGAACCCAAAGTTGGCCGTTGTTGACAGCAGAGCATTTGAAGATCGCTTTCCGGCCAAGGTATAAATACCCCACCCGATACCTGCCAATGACATTAGCGCAATTGAAACTAAATCAGGTGTATTGGTTGTGCTGGTCGGCATTAACAAATAAACAAGTCCTGAAACAGAGAGCAAACAACCCGCCCACTCAATCAAGGACATCTTATTACCTGAGATGAGATGAGCCGCAATCATGGTAAATTGTACCGCAACAAACAACACTAACGCGCCAAGCCCTGCTCCCAGTTCTAAATATGCAAACGAGAATCCGAACATATAAACGATCAATGACACGACAGAGACTAGACTGAATTGAGATTTGAGCTTAGAAAACAGCGATGTAGGGCTAAGTTCAGCTGTGTTATTGCTATTCTGGGACGCTATACTTAGCAAAATCAATAGAGTAAACGCGCCAGATAAAATACGTATGACGGAGAAACTCAAAGGATCGATGGTTTGATCCATCAATGCCCATCGGCAGAGCACTGAGTTGGCCGCAAAGGCCACCAGCGTAATTAATGTCACTAAGACGGTTTGCATTATTGTTCCCTTGCCCTTGCTGACGCTATCCGCGTATTAATCAACGTCAGGTTTAACCCAAACTTGGCTAAAGTCGAACCAACCAAGCGCATTACACTTCGCGTTTTGCAAGGTACCACATTGGTCTTTGTTTACACCTAGCCAACAATGGAACATGGGAATCAATTGATTGCTTTGTACCAGTTGCTTACCGAGCTGCCTTGCTGGGAACTGCTCAAATTCACCAGAGCGCCAACGATCGATCATATGGCACCACTGATCAAAATCTTCTGCTGGGCTCGACTCATCAAGGAAGCTGTAATCCATAAGCCAGCATGCCAACGCATCGTCTCTGTTGTTTGCAATTCCCATTGGGTTTATCCAAATATCTACATCGTCCGCATGCGGTGGATCGGTTTCGTAACCGAAAAGCTCAACATCAACGTTATATTGTTTGAGAACCGTCACTATGGCTTTCGCGAGCGTAGGAAACATCGGGTGTTGGCACTGATAGGCTAACTTTACTGCAGGCTTAGTATCGGCTGGTGGACACTGCGGAACTTTTAACTTGATATCGTACCAACCAGGCTTGATGCCATAAGCATGCAATACACCCAGATCAATGACGGTCTCTTTGGGAATGTGCACAAAAAGATCGGCAGCATTTAGCGCATTGGATAAAAACTCCGCCCATGCAGGGTCCTTCGCGATACCTTTCTTTCTGTTGAGCAATAGATACGTACATCCCGGATCGAGCTCTACTTCATCGCTATCTCCGCGATCAGCCATAACCGGCTTAGAAAGGCTTGGATAAACCATGGACGAATAGGCTTCATCCACGACCCACACCTCGACACGATCAATCAGCGGCCTAAAGCCAAAGTAGCCATTGAAAGCGGTTAATACGAGTTGTTTTTCGTCATTTTTTTCAATGCGATATGGACCAGTACCAATTGGACGAATGTCGTAGTCCTCTCCACGTAAAATCATCGGCAACGTTACTTTTGCGACGGATTCTGTGAGCGCGAGTGGGAAGTATTTATCCGGGCGCGTTAGAAAGACATCAACGACGCAATTGGCCGGTGAGGATACGTCTTTAATATGAGAGAACATATTAAGTGGCTCGAGTGCTAGCAGTGTATCAACGACGTGATTTGTCATGAGTGGCTCACCATTATGGAAGCGTACACCGGGTCTCAAGAAAAACCGCCATTGATAGTCACTGATTTGCTGCCAAGAGTGGGCAAGATCAGGCTGGAGCTGATCGTTTTCATCCAAACGCGTCAAACCACTGAAGACTTGGCAGGCGATGTGTTGTTCTGAACGACGCATCGACTTTGTCGGATTAAGCATGGAAAGCGGGCGATAATAAGGCAAACGAATGACCTGTTCACCCTCTTGATATTGAACCCCAAGGTAGTTTTGGATAACTTGGGTTAGCTTTGCAGCATTTTGGTCAAGAACGGATAGCGCTTGTCCAATCTTACCTTCTTCTAAGTAGCGCCTTGCCAAGTTTTCACTGACGTCACAGCGGTTTTGCTTAAAAATTAGTTGAGATAACTTACCTCGACCAGCCGCAGGTAACCACTCTATCCAGCCCTCTTCTTCGAGTTTATTGAGTACCATTCTGGCGTTTCGACGTGTACAACAGAGTACATCTGTTATGTCATCAAGCTGAACATCAGCGTCTTTACCATCGAAGTATTCAAACAGGGTTTCAAATTGAACGCGAAGTCTTGGGCTACTCATAAAGAGGAAAACTTATTCAAGGGATAATGAATTCAGTTTCCTCATTTTATTAGTGAAAATCAATCTAACTGATAATGTTTTTACACAGAAATATCGAATTTGAGTAGGTAAGTTTATTTTGACTAAGATAGCAAGCCAGCAAAGCGCTTTGCAGACATTGGATTACATCACATCACAACCAATTTCATTGGCGATGTCGCGAAGCTGTTGTTCATCGTCTAACTTTATTGACCACTTACATTCAGAGCCATTGGCTGAGATGACATTTGCCCCTTTTCCGATCAGTTGAATCGCATCGACTTGAGCTTGAAGCGTGACTCTATGTTCACCATCTAAACGAACAACAAGCTCGTGCGCTGTTGCAATGACTTTTCCATTTTTAAAGGTTATGACCATGGATTTCTCAAACTAGAATTGTGGTTAGTTAACGGGGTTCAAACTGGTGGTCACAATGGTGCCACCAATAATCGATCGTTTTATCGTTTGTGCTTTTTTACTGCAATGGTTAAACGGCTTGTACAGACCAAGCGTTGACGCTCGTCAGTAATATTTATCTGCCATACTTGTGTCGATACACCAAGGTGAATTGGCTCAGCGGTGCCGATAACATGCCCTTCACGCATTGATCTTACATGATTAGCGTTGATGTCGAGTCCAACACAGTAGTAGCCTTCTGGCACACAGAAATTTGCCGCTAACGAGCCCAACGTTTCTGCAAGCACGACGGAAGCACCACCATGAAGCATACCAAGTGGTTGGTGAGTAAAGTGACAAACAGGCATAGTCGCCACTAATGAATTGTCGTTGACCTCGGTATAAACGATGTTGAGGTGCTCAATTAAGGTATTTTTTGAGGTCGCGTTGAAGGTATCTAGGTCAACAGGCTTTTTCCAAATGGTCATGCAGTTTCCTTAATTTTTGTTATCGCTTGAGCAGAGTTTGTTATTGGTGTCTGTTCTTGTCTTACATCTAATAAGTTATCTTATACCTATTAGCCATTACGCAAGTTGATGTTAACATGCATAAAAACCGAATACACAGAGGATATTGTATGACGTCATGGATGAAGTTTGCCTCGCTTCTCACTCTCGCAGGCTTAACCGCATGTAGCGCTTCTCCAACAGGAAGAAATCAATTGCTGCTGTTTTCAGACAAAGACATGTCTCAACTTGGCGCGCAATCTTTCGAACAGATGAAGAAAGAGCAACCTATTAGTACAGATGCAAAAACAAACGCCTATGTACAGTGTGTAGCGAACAGTATTACTCAACACATTCCCAAGCAAGGTTTTAGTGAATGGGAAGTCGTTGTTTTTGATAGTGACCAAGTAAACGCGTTTGCCCTACCTGGTGGTAAAATTGGTGTTTATACGGGGTTACTTAAGGTTGCAGTGAACCAAGACCAATTGGCTACCGTCATCGGACACGAAGTCGCGCACGTTTTAGCTGATCACAGCAACGAACGTTTGTCCCAATCACAGATCGCCAATACAGGTTTATCGATTACGAGTGTTGCTTTGGGTTCATCTGAATACAAGCAATATCAAGGGATGACCATGGCCGCATTAGGCTTGGGGGTTCAATATGGTGTGATTCTGCCTTATGGTCGAACTCAAGAGTCTGAAGCCGATATTGTTGGCCTAGAATACATGGCGCAAGCTGGCTTTGACCCTAAACAGAGCGTCGATTTGTGGCAGAACATGGCGAAAGCGTCAGGTGGAAGCCAACCACCAGAGCTTCTTTCTACTCACCCTTCGCACAGTACTCGTATTAAAGACTTACAGTCAAAAATAACAACGCTACCTCAATCGAATGTAGCAAGACCAAACTGTAAGGCATAATGTAAGCTAGGATCGCTTTAGCAACACGACTCGGTGAGACTCCATAAAAAACGCCCTATCCAAAATGGTTAGGGCGTTTTTTTGTTTAGTGAGATTCTTGCTCTGACATTGACTCTATCGCAAGAGCATTAAGTACCAAGGATCTGTAACGGTAGGCTTAGTAGCTGGTCGCCTGTAGAAGCAAAATACCAAATAACGCCGATCAAACTAGAAACCAGGCCTACATACCAAAGGAAAGAAACTACTTGGCCATATCTATCTAGTGGTAATAAATGGCTATGGTGGCGCCCTCTCCATTCAAACAGAATTTCAACGCTACCCATAATCAATAAGAAGCCAAACAGCGTTAGATTCAACTGATAACTTAGAATAACGCCGCCTACAGCCGCTGCGACACATAGAACGATACCGAGCACACTGTTCATCGAAAAGCTGATACTTTTTAGAACATGACCACCATCAAGCGGCAAAATTGGCAATAGGTTGAATAGGTTAAGTAAGGCATTAAATACCGCAAGACCTGCAAAGAACATCTCACCTGTCACCCAATACAACACGGTGAACACAAGCGATAATATCAGTCCAAACAAAGGCCCCATGATTGAGATAACCACATCTTGCCATCGTGTATTAATCTTTTCGTCGGAGAGTGCTAAGCCACCAAGGAATGGGATTAGATAAATACCTTTCGTTTTCATACCGAAGTACTTCATGGCTCTGATATGTCCATATTCATGGAACATCAAGCAAGCGATCAAAGCGAGAGCGAACTGAATAGAAAACAGCCACGAATATGCCGCCAAACTTGCAGATGCGAGCACTACTTTAATCAACTTAGCGCTCTTAAGCGCTTTCATTCCAAGCGATACTAACCCAATCAGGCTAAAGCGCTTTTCAGGTTTAGGTGCGACAACCGGAGTTTGCTGCTCGATGTCTTTAGTATTACGACTTCCTTCGGTAACGACTTGTCCGTTAACCAGCGCCTTATAAACCATCTCAAAAGGTTGCCACTGAACCGTAGATTCCACGTGACACTGCAACGTTTCTTCGCCAGAACGAAGCATAAATGTATGTGTTCGCACATCACCATCTTCCGAAGTCGCATCTAATTGAGACACTAGTGTGTTGTCCCAAAATAGCTGCTGCCACCCTGCCATCGATCCTTCTAAACGAAGTGGTTTACCAAGAAACTCTATCGCGAGTAATTCCAAACTATAAATTCCAATTAAATGACCATCAAAATGAGCTGATATTATGCCGATTTAGGGAATGACGGTAAACAGAAACAAAATCGTTACATATCGAGCTATTGAACACTATTTATACCGTAACGGTGCATAAACACTCTGGTCACACCTCCAACCACAAATAAACCATTGATTGCATTTATAATATTGATGTTAAAGTCCCGCCCCTCAAAAATATAAGTTCACAAAATAACAACTCTTTCTTTGACTTTATATAAAACATGAATTTAACATGCTGTTTACATTAGAGCTTCAACACCAAAAATGCTCAGTGTGTTTTCAAACCATAATAACGAAATTCGATGCCCTAGGAGGGTCAAGGATGAAAACAATACAACGCTCTCTCGTTTCACTTTCGGTGCTATTTGCATGTAATTCACTTGCCGCTGGCTTCCAAGTTGCTGAGCATTCTGCCTCAGGCCTTGGTCGCTCGTTTTCTGGTGAAGGTGCAGTAGCTGACAACGCGAGTGTACTAGCGAGAAACCCCGCCGCAATGACCCTATTTGATACAGCCCAGTTTTCAGGCGCGGTTTCTATCGTTGATCCAGAAGTAGACATCACACAGAAGAATGTCCCAGGTTCTGGCGGTCAGAGTCAGAAGTCCAGTGATGTGGCGCCTCTGCAAGTTGTTCCAGCTGCTTACTACATTAGTCCAATCAATGATAAATGGGCTTGGGGTATCGGTATGTTCTCAAACTATGGTGTAGCGACTGACTACCCAGACGATATCTATGCTGGTGATCTCGCCGGTGATACTTCTCTGATCTCTGTTAACATCAATCCAAACGTAGCATATCGAATTAACCAACAATTCAGCGTTGGTGCTGGCGTGAACTTTGTTTACGCTGAGGCAGAACTGAACCGTCACCAAGGTTCAATTTCTAACATTACCGGTGATCCTGCTTCTACCAAGCTGATTAGCATGACGGGTGAAACTTTTGCATTCGGTTGGAACGTTGGTGCGCTATATGAGCTAAACGAAAACAATCGCTTCGCTATCGCCTATCGTTCTGAAGTTGACCTAGATTTTGATGATGGTGACTTTAACGATTACACCGGAAGCATCGTACAAGGCAGTGCTACATCTACAACAGGTCGTCTTAAGATCACGTTACCTTCGATTATAGAAATCTCCGCTTTTCACCAACTGACTGACCAGTGGGCAATTCACTACGGTTGGCAGCAAACGGGTTGGAGTAGCTTCAAAGAACTTAAAGCAACCAGTCCAGATTGTGTAAATGGTGAATGTTTCAATAAGACTGAACACTACGACGATAACAACCGTTACTCATTAGGTGCGACTTATCAACTGAACCAAGCGTGGACTCTGCGAGCTGGTCTTGCATACGACGAACAAGCGGGTGAAGCGACATTAAGTATCCCTGACAGCGATCGTTTCTGGTACAGCGCCGGTTTAACTTACCAGTACAGCCCTAACCTTTCGTTCGATGCTGGTTTTGCCCTTGTACAAAGTAAAGATGGTGACTTCAAAGAAACCAATGAACTAGGCCAAGAGCTTGAGTTCTCTGGCGATGCAGTTGCGTACCTATCTGCGATTCAAATGAACTACACCTTCAACTAAACGGAATTACAAAACATGAAAAAGTTATTTAATGTTTCGCTGCTTGCTTCTGCAATGTTTCTTGCTGGTTGTGGTGACGACTCATCAAGCTCTGGCGCATCAACCGCAATTCAATATGAGCAATATATTCAAGATTCACTTGCTCAAGCGACTAACATCAAGTTTCAGTTAACAGGTGCAGATGTCGCAGTTCCTCTTCCAAGCTTTGCATTGATGGATACGACAGACGGCACACTGGGTCTGCCGACTAGCGGTGATGACTCATTGACCAACCCTATCGCAGCAATGAACACTATGGACGGTTGGTCGACTTCTATGCCGATCATCATGGATTTTGAAGGTGCTGGATTAGCGGATGGTGCTGCGACTGGTGGCGTTTATCTTTTACAACTTAGTGGTTCACTTACATCTGAGACCACACCAAGTGTTACAAAGGTATTGACGCTAGGTATTGATTTTGAGGTCGAATCTAGTTCTGCAACTGACACGTTCACGATCAAATTTGATGATTCACTTGATGCCTCCAGTGAGTATGTGTTGGCTCTGTCAAACGAACTTACGGATGTGAATGGTGATCCTGTTGGTATGTCAGCAAGTTACGCTGCACTAAAATCGAGTGCAGTGATTTATACCGAAGGTAGCCTTGCTCAAGCTCAACAAGTCACTCAAGGGGTTGAGAAGATCTTCGCTGGCGCGACAGCAGCAGGTGCAATTAACCTTGATACAGAGAACATCATCTATTCAACTTGGTTTACTACTGAGTCTGTTGGAGACACGCTATTTGCTACTAAAGGCGCTACGGCAACAGGATTGGCAGCGACAAACCTAAATGGTGTCTGGAAAGGCAGCGCAAACCCTAACTCTGTCGATCTTACGGCGGCTTACACAATGCAATTCGGTTCTACAGAACTCTTCACTACAGCATTAGCAAACGATACAGACTTCGATAAATATGTTGCTGGCGGTGACGCGACAACTATCGCTACTCTAAAGGCTGCGATTAACGGACTATACGGTGGTACTGACAACGTTGATGTGACTCAGGGTTTCGTTCAGTTACCTTATTACCTAGAAACCAGTATTAGCGAATGGAATTCTCAGCCATTCGAATCAGGTATGCCTAGCTTAGCTAAAGTATCAAATGCTCTAAGTGATGCTAACGAGCAAGCTAACATGGCTGCTCAATTAGTTGCAGCAGGTATCGATACTAGTGTATTAGCGACTGACCAAACAGAACAGCTTAAACTGGTTGGCCTAAACCTGACTTTAGCAGATGGTTCACCACTTGATAGCGAAAGAGTTATTACGAAATACTCTCCAGTTCCTCAGGTAAAATCATTAGAGTCTGTAGAGTTTTTGTTATTTACACCTAATGGTGCAGATCCTACTGATGTGGTGATTTACCAACACGGTATAACCTCTGCTAAAGAAAATGCTTATGCGTTCGCTTACAATTTAGCGAGAGCTGGCGTTGCTGTTATCGCAATTGACTTACCAATACATGGTACGCGCAGTCTAGATGATACCCGTTCAGCAAACGCAGATGTGTTGGCTTACTTGAACCTTGCTAACCTACCTGTAGCTCGCGATAACGTACGCCAAAGTTCATTGGATGTAATGGGCTTAAGAGCCTCTTTAACTGCTTCTTTGCAAGCTGGTTTGCTTGCTAGTTCACCTTTGAAAGCATTTGCTGGCTCACAGGTTAAATTCTTAGGTCATTCATTGGGTGGTATTGTCGGAACAACTGCAGTTGCATCATCTAACCGAACGCTAGGTAGTGCGACTGCCGATGCTTTATATAGCTTCAGTGCTGCGGCTATTGAAAACTCTGGTGGACAGATATCTAACCTTTTGTTGGGTTCACCGTTCTTTGGACCGCAAGTTAAGCATAATGTAGCTTTGGGTGCTTCTAGTGATTACGCAAGTTTCGCTTCTGCAAGCTGCACAGGTTTAACAGATCAAGTTTGTTATAGCACGTTTGAAGATAATGCTACGCCGGAACAACTAGCTGCAATGACGGCCGCGTTCCAACAGTTCGCTTATGCGGCACAAACCGTGTTAGACACTATTGATCCATATAGTAATGTTGATTACTTGCTAGCAGCTTCTACTCAGATGCCTATTTATATGGGGCAAGCACAAGACGACCAAACAGTGCCAAATACTGTTGCGGATGCACCTTTTGCTGGTACAACACCGCTCGCTACGAAACTTGGCTTAACGGTGGTAGATGCAAGCAATACATCACCAAACGGCACTAAAGACTTTGTTAAGTTTAGTGATGTGGCATCGCATAGTACATTTGTTGCTCCGCAAGATACCACTACGCCTATGCCACTAGATTTAAACCATCACATTAGCATGCAGACCCAAGCTACAGACTTCTTGGTAAACAACGCTTTATCAGCAGGCTCAATTAATGGAGCGGTATTGGAATAATAACTCTCCCTCACTAAACCAAATGCCAGCCTAACCGCTGGCATTTTTGTATTCGCAACTTTTAACTAAGGTTAGTTAACCGTTTGCATAAAACTTTAAAACACAAATGGTTGATCTCGGCTAAAATTAATCAAGACAGAATACCGTACGACCTCTTTCTTTATTGTAAATAAAGTGGATAATAGCCCCGTAAATTAATACCTAATAAATGTGAGTCCATTATGTCTTCTGAAGCTACTATGCTAGAACGCTGCCAATCTAAATGTGAACTATGTGGTTCTGATTCTTCTCTTACTGCATACGCAGTACCGCCACACAGCCACGTAACAGTGGATCACGGCATCATGGTATGTGACAAATGTCTTGGTGAGATTGACGAGCCTAAAGATATTAATCACTGGCGCTGCCTAACTGACAGCATGTGGAGCCAAGAAGCCCCTGTTCAAGTAACAGCATGGCGCCAACTAACTCGTCTTAACTCAGAAAGCTGGGCTCAAGACGCGCTAGATATGATGTACATGGAAGAAGAAACATCAGTATGGGCACAAATCGGCATGTCTGCTGATGATAAACCTCTTGATTGCAACGGCGTTGAGCTTAAAAAAGGTGACGACGTAACAGTAATCAAAGACCTTCCAGTTAAAGGTACTAACCAAGTAATCAAGCAAGGTACTGTTATCCGCGGTATCAGCGTTGGTGACGATCCTAAGCTTGTTTCTGGTAAAACTAACGGTGGTCAATCAATGTACGTGATCGCTGAGTACTGCCGTAAGAAGTAATCGCTTCTATACAGAACGAAAAAAGGCGCTCGTTGAGCGCCTTTTTTATACCTGAGATTATCATCGCTTAATGCTACCAATAAGCTGATCTCGATACTCCTTTATCACCGAGACCAAAGAGCCTTTGATGGCACTGACTTGCTTAGAGTGTGGGCACCACAATGCGAAGCCAAATTTGAAGCCCTCTACCATTTGAGCGGAATGAATTGGCTCTATTAAATGCGTTGAAAACTCTGAGTCAGTGAAAAAAGCCTTGGGTAGCAATGCCCAACCTAACCCCTCTTCAAGCATTCTGATAATTAGTGACAGCTGGTCAATTTCTTCATAGTCAGAGCTAACAATAATCTTCTCTGCCATCCCTTCATCAACCAGCGATTTCAAAACAAACTGTTTCGAGTTTCTCAAAGCCACTAATACGTCATCTTTGCCTATTTGAGACAGCTCGCCAGCTTTTTGTGCGAACGGATAAAACTCAAAATGCCCTAGAAACGTCGAATCAAAACTGTGCATTGCTCGGCTATGATGTGCATTTACAAGCCCAAAGTGCAATTCTCCACTTTGTAACCCTGCCTTAATTTCCTTTTTATTCCTGATGACAAAATTAACTCGCATCATCGGGAAATCTTGTTTAAGTCTTTTACGTATATCCACTAGCACACCTTGTGGAACCATACTGGAATACGCAATGGTGATGTTTTCTAACCCGCCATAAGAAAGGCTCGATGCAACCTTGTTGAAGGTGAGGGCCTGTTCGGTCATTTGCTTTGCGTAGTGATAAAGGAGGTGCCCATCCTCTGTGGGCTCAACAGAGCGACCCACTCTTTCAAACAGATTCACTGCAAGATGATCTTCCAAGTTACTAATTACCTGGCCCACGGTCGTTCTGTGCTTATTGAGTTTTACCGCAGCTTTGCTGAACGAAAGCTGTTCATAGACAGTCACAAACGCGAGAAGTTGTTCAATACTAAAGTTCATTTTGATGTGCTCGCTTCTTAATCATTCATTAAGTTCAAAGTGAGATAGAAAAATTATCGACCTCACCTTTACCGCTTTAAACTTCAGTATATACCTTAATTCATTTCATTTGATGGATTTGATCCTCTATAAGCGAGTTTTAGTATTTCTTTCTTTCATTTATCGTTGTCTTCTTCAGACGTTAGAGAATTAAAACATGAATACCATGCCGCACGAGCTTGTTTGGGGTGAAGTCTATTTCCCCCCGTTTTTATTGGTTATCGCTTTAGCTTACGCATTAACAATGGTCACGGGGTCGCTCGCAACCAAGTTCGGGTTACATAAGTTTGTCGCTTTTCCTGCGATTGCGGAGATTTGCTTAGTCGTACTGTTTACAGGCGTGATCGGCCTATTCATTCCCATTTTATAAGGCACCTCACATGATTAAACGTTACTTAATTTCATTATTATTGCTCGCTGCTGCGGGAACAGTCGCGTATACCTACTATCAATCCTATACAAGTAACCCTTGGACAAGAGATGGTCAGGTCAGTGCTTACATTGTATCTATAACGCCTCGTGTTACCGGACAAGTTACTAAGGTCCATGTGGATGATAACTCGCATGTTTCTAAAGGTGACTTGCTCTTTGAAATTGACCCTAGTATTTACAAAGCGGCTTACCACAAGGCATTAGCAACGCAAAAACAAGCGCTTGCACTATTAGCGAAAGCAAAAAATGAAGAGCAACGTGCCGTGAACCTACAAAAGCGCACACCTGGCGCAGTGCCTATTCTAACGCTCAACAATTTGAGCAATGCGGTTGAAACTTCTGCTGCCAATGTAGAGCTAGCAAAAGCAAATGTTGAAGAAGCACAATTAAACCTGAAGTTTACCAAGGTTTATGCGCCGACAAATGGCTACATTACTAACTTAAATCTACGTGCAGGCTCTCAGGTTGTAGCCAACACACCAGTAGTAGCCTTGATTGATGAAGACAGCTTCTGGATTGAAGGCTACTTCAAAGAAACCGACCTAGTGGGTGTTGAATCCAATAATAAAGCGTTGGTCACGCTCATGATGCATAACGATATCCTATTGGAAGGCCATATAAAAAGCATTGGGTTTGGTATTGCCAAACAAGATGGAAGCACTGGTAACGATCTTTTACCTAACGTTAATCCAAATTTTCAATGGATCCGTCTTGCTCAGCGTATCCCAATTAAAGTAGAGCTCGATAAGGTGCCTGAGGACTTACAACTTCGCGTAGGCATGACGGCTTCGATCAAAATAATTAAATAGAAGTGTGGGTTTTATGTTCAGTGCATCAACTAAAGAAGCAATTAAAGCTGCGCTTTCTATTGTCATCGCGATCTGCCTTGCCCTGTGGTTTCAATGGGAGAAGCCATATTGGGCTGCGATAGCCGTTGCCGTAATGGCATTGAATGAAAGCTTTGCACACTCAATAAACAAGGGTCATAACCGGTTGATAGGAACTTTATTGGGAACCGGTTATGCCTTTTTTCTGATCGCCATGTTTTCGCAAGACCGCTTATTGTTTTTGACGTTCTTTACCCTATTTCTTGGGGTATGTATTTTTATGTCAAGCGACGATAAATACGGCTATATATTTTCGATCGGCTTTGCTGTCTGCTCGATCATTGCTTGTATGGGTGGATTCGACAACCAAGCTACGTTCTATTTTGCTGTGTTACGCATACAAGAAACTCTTCTTGGCGTCATCACATTTTCAATAGTCTATCGTTTACTTTGGCCAGTGAACACAGAGCAACAATTTGTACAACGCTTTGAATCTAGCAAAGAAACTCTGTTATCAGCAATGCGAAACCCAGTACAGCTCGATGTTGAAGCGTTAGAGGCTAATTCTACGAACATTGATAAGCTGTATCAGTTATTAAACTTACCACTATCGGGAAGTTACCATTTAAAACAGAATGTTAAGGCATGGCGTTTACGAATCAACGAAATGGCCCATATCCAAGAACGTTTGCTTGAACTTGCTTCTGACGAACATGATGACCCTATTCATTGGCCGATACTGGTTGAGAATATGGAACAGTTAGATTTAATGATGCCTCACCACTCACTGGTCGAGGGAGAACCTTTGGTCATGATGAGCAATCCGAAGGTGTGCTGGCACCAAGAACATCGCACTTTTGTTCAGCACTTAAATGAAGATGGCCGAAAAGTTCTACAGGGTGTGTCCATGTTTGTAACGTCACTACTGGTTTGGATATACCTTCCTGTTCCGGGTGGTTTTATCTTTCCGATGATCGCAGGCATATTCTCTTCGATGCTACCAACCATGCCACCCAGTGTTATCAAAGATGCTTTTTTTGGTGTAATTGGAACGGGTACGGTTATCTTACTTCAATACATTTTCATCATGCCGATGATGACTGAATTGTGGCAACTTGCGCTATTCTATTTCATCAATAGCGTGGTGATCTGGAAGGTTTTTGCTACACCTAAACTGATGGTACATCGAGTCTTGGGTATCAACTTGTTAGTCGTACTTACCTCCGGAGCTTTGAACCTTACACCTGTATATCGGATTGAGACGCCACTGCTTATGTTGACCACTCTTCTGATTATTTTGATGATTGCCAAGCTGTTTACCGACCTGTTCAGAGTAAAAGCGGCGGTTTGATTTGATGGGGGCTATCCTCTATCAGCAACATGCAGACAGTAGAAAATGGTGGAACAACCGACACAAAAAAGGCGCAATCAAGCGCCTTTTTCTGTATCGATAATTACTGACTCACCGATAGTCACCGATTCATATCAGTTGTTTTTCAGCCACACATCTTGGTTTTGTGCTGCTTTCTTCTTCTTTTTCTTCTTACCTGTGCCAGCAGGTGGCGCAACAGGCTTAAGCGCTGCGATCAGTTCAGCAACCGCTTCTGCATCAACTTCAAAGCCTTCGATTTGCTCACGCTCAAGACGAATCTTGTTCTTCTTCTCGATGATTTTGAAGTGATGGTAGTCTTCATGGTCGATCAAAGATAGCGCTAAGCCAACCTCACCTGCACGACCACTTCGGCCAATACGATGCATGTAGTCTGAAGGGCTACGCGGTAAATCAAAGTTGATAACAACAGGAAGCTTTTCGATATCCAGACCACGAGCTGCGATGTCAGTTGCGATCAGAACGTCGATCTCGCCAGATTTAAAATCTTCAAGGATACGAGTACGAGAGCCCTGCCCTTTATCGCCGTGGAAGACTTCTGCAATGATGCCGCGTTTGTATAGTTTGTCTGCTAGGTGTTCACAGCTGTTCTTTGCATTCACGAAGATCAGAGCTTGGCGCCATTCGTGTTGTTTGATTAAGTAAGCCAATAATGCAGTTTTTCGGCCTTTTTCTACTTCAAATACACGCTGAACCAGCGTACTCGCGTTCGCGCTTTGAAGTTGAACTTCTAGAGGGTCATTGAGTAGCTCTTCGGTTAGGGCTTGAACTTGTTCAGGGAATGTTGCAGAGAATAATAGAGTTTGCTTCTTACTTGGCAAAAGCTTCAAGATAGCGCCTAGTTCTTCTGTAAAGCCAAGGCTTAACATTCGATCCGCTTCATCAAGCACGAGCGTTTTGACTTTATCAAGCTTGATTGCGTTGCTTGAAATAAGGTCAAGCAGGCGACCTGGTGTTGCCACCAAGATGTCAGTGCCGCCTCGTAGTGCCTGCATCTGAGTGTTCACAGACACACCACCAAATACACAAACCGTTTTAATCGCACCGTTAAAATGCACTGCGTAAGATTTAACGCTATCAGCAACTTGTTTAGCCAGTTCGCGAGTCGGCACTAAGATAAGGCCAGAAACGAAGTTACCTTTGCCCGAACGACGATCTAAAGGTGCATCTTCATGGATCTGTTGTAACAGAGGAAGTGCAAATGCAGCGGTTTTACCCGAGCCCGTATTTGCGCCTGCAATTAAGTCGCGTCCTGCTAACACACTTGGAATCACTTGCGCTTGGATAGGCGTTGGCTGTTGATATTCAAGCTCGGTAAGACGAGCCATCAAAGGAGAAATTAAGCCAAGATCAGAGAAGTTGGTTGGTGCTGTGGTGTTAGTCATTAATTGCAGGAACTCAAAGCTAAAATAATAGCGCGCTATACTAACGTATTTCCGCTGTATTACGTAACTAAATCGCCCCTTTCCAGCCTGTAACTTCAATTTAGACCAACTAAAACGGGACGAAGGCGACACAGTACCGGTTTGGTGTCGCCCCAATTGCGAACTTGATAATTGAAGGACGGTTGGCGTTGAGCACCGTGAGTTTAATTCAACCACCCTGCTACCGTCTGTTCAGGTGCGTACGAATTAGGTGCGGTTAACCAGATAGCTACGGCATCGGGCGAAGCGACTAGCGGATCAAAGTCCACATTGAATTGCCACTCAGATTCACCACGTTGGTAGCCATCGTACACTACGACAAAATCATGCTCTAACTTCTTACCTCTGTTTTCACCAGCTTTGACACTTGTGACTTCGTTCATCGCCAATAGAGCGATATGTGCCACATAATCACCTTTACCTTCGTAACTCACGCTGAACGTGTCGCCTTTATGATTTACCGTCAGCTTGGGGTTATTTTTTTGGGGGAGCGAAGGTAACGTTCTATCGAGCCAGTTGAAATAGCCGCGCCACTCTTTTCCATCAACAACAAAACCCGGTGTATAGACCCCGCTTGTCACCCCATAAGCGTTATACAAACGTTGCTTTTGACTAAAGGCCTTACTCGCGAACTTATCCCCCCAACCGAGGTAGTCCCAATAGTCGACGTGATAAGCGAGAGGAATGACTTGTGTCCACAGTTCTGGGTCATCTTCAAATGTACTTAGATACGCATCAGCGGGAGGACAACTAGAACAACCTTCTGACGTGAATAGTTCAATCACCTGTGCCGGCTGCCCTTCGTGACTCCAAGTTTGAGCATTCGACACTGAAGAATAGAAGCCGATCGGTAAGGCAAATAAGCAGAGTTTGATCAATGACGTGTTGTATTTGGCGTATGACACACCGCGACCCTCATAGAAGCTACTTATCTAAAGACCGCGATACTAAACGTTTTCTTTCAAATACAACTTCTTTCAGATACAAACTGTTTCAAATACAAAAACGCCAGCTGAGAAGCTGGCGTTTTTTAAATTCTGTATTTCTTCTATTCTATGCGTTTACGCTGAGATTAACGGTTGATACCGATATCGCGTTGCATGTGACCAGATAGGTCGCTCGCGTAGTAACTACGTGGAGAGTTGTCTACGAAAAGAATATCAAAAATGTGTGCAATCAATCCTTTGAAGTTAACCGAGTAGGTCTTCTTATCCATAGAGTTAGGAACAGCGATAGTATTCATTTGTACTGCTTGAGCCATGATTGCCTCTCTATAAATTTGTTTGTGTGTTTCGTTCTGATGGCAAGAATAATAAGTGATCTTTTGCAGGTTAAAAAATGACTAAATTTAGACTTTGAGATTAGTTTTTCTAATAACACAAACCATTAACAATACGCCAAAATACATATGCATGAACAGTGATTTAAAATTCAATATGATGCTTAAATCATGCATTTAGTACAAATACCCCTCAAACAAAAGTGGTCGATGTCACAGAAATTTTACATAAATAAATTTTCCGCTTCACCGACCACATGTATACTATCGAGTTTTCGATAAGTTATATTTACTCTAATTTACTTGCTCAATAGCAGGCTTCTTTGCATAAATAGACGCTATAACCGCTATTGTCATCGTAGAAACCAATACCGCCAATGACCAGTAAGTTGGGATAGCCCACTCACTATCAACCAGAAGCATTTTCACACCAATGAACACCATGATGAACGAAAGCGCTGGTTTCAAATAGATGAACTTGTCCATCATACCTTGCAGTACAAAGTACAATGAGCGAAGACCAAGTAACGCAAACACGTTAGCCGCAAGTACCAAGAACGGTTCTTGTGTTACCGCGAAGATTGCAGGGATAGAGTCCAGTGCAAACATCACGTCCATGACTGCAATCGCACCAATCACCAACATCATTGGCGTTAGTACCCATTTGGTGCCCTGCTTAATCATTAGTGCAGGACCATGGAAATCTTCAGTTACCGGCATGATTTTACGAAGTAGCTTTTCAGGCAGTGTATTCACACTCTCCTCTTCGCCCTTGTCTAAAGCCAGTTTAATACCTGTACCAATCAAGAATGCAGCGAATACGTAAAGCACCCAGTGATATTCAGCAAGTAATTGAGCACCTAGTGCGATCATAATTGCACGAAGCACCAATGCACCAATTACACCCCAAAGAAGCGCACGAGGTCTTAGATGTTCAGGAACCTGGTATTGAGCAAAGATCATCGCGAATACAAACAGGTTGTCTACGCTCAATGATTTCTCTAGCAAATAACCCGTGATGAATGACACTGTCGCCTTTTGTGCGGTGTAATCACTATTTGGTGCGTATACATCCCAAAACAGGTAGATAGAACCTGCAAACAAGAATGCTAGCAAAAACCAGAAAACACTCCAGATCGCCGCTTTTCTGATTGTGACGTTACCACCGCGAGTCTGATAGATATCAATAGAGACGAGAATAACCGTAAGCAGGAAAAATCCCGCATACGTCGTCATGATTGGCGATGAAAAAAAGGATTCACTATTGGTAGATAATAGAGATTGAGTTGAGTTCATTATTCCTCCGGGCGGAAGAACTGTTTAAAGACCTTCCGCAAACAAAACATATCAAGCTCCACGACGGATCTTGACTGTGATTGCGTTGGTCTCGTTGAAGTGAAATATGGGATTTCACCTTTACATACCGGATAGACACTTGGCCTAACGAGATGACGATATGTAAACTTGCGCTAACTACTCCCCAAACGCGTGGATAATATTCCCCTAACTTTGTTTCGTCTAGATAAATTTGCAGAAATAAATAAAAAAGGAGCAAAACGCTCCTTTTTTATTTATACCACTCTGTCAATAAGACACTCGTATTGATTCCGACAATACTATTAGCCCTGTCCGTTAGCTTTAGAGCCAACAGACAACACATAAAATACCATTCGTTTTATCACTATATCTTACTGAAACATCCGTTCACGATGTGTTATATACCGGCTACAGGTACCAGATAAACCAATGCCGACCAAATGGATACCCAACCGACAACAGCCGCTGCATCCAACCAATCTTTCCTATTCATGCTTTGCCTCCACAAGAATTACCCTAGATTCTAAGCATAAACAGTGCCAATTTTATAAATGACCTGTTTTAGACGTGATTACCTAAAACACTCCATGCAATTAAATGGTTCATTGTATTGAAGCGACTCAGGATTATCCTGCAAAAACGCAATAAAGCAGTCTGCCATTGAGTAGGTCGTAACTGTGCCATCTCCGATCATATCCAACACCGCGTGATAACCTTCTTTTCCTTTCATCGTGTAGGCTGATGATGTGCCGCGATAGACGCGATCACGCGAAACTGGCTGCCAACCAGACTCTTCTGAATGAATTTCTAAATGATGGATGCGATGCCCGAGTGGCGCTTCTTTGTGGTAACAAAACCTTAAGTTATGGGTGTAAGGGAAACTCCCCGATCCTGTGCCAACCACACCGTTATCCAGTGCGTTATTGATGGCACCTTCCAACATACCAGCTATCGTTTCACCTCTGACTTCATACACGCCAATAGGTACGGCAAACGGTAGTAGCTTTCCGGCAATATCGGCAACCGAAACATCACCGCTATTAAGGGAGTTCCTTACACCACCAGAGTTATGGATCGCAAAATCTACCTGATGTCCTTTTTGGTTCATTAAGTAGTGGAATGATTGAGCAACGAGCGGTGCAAGTTGGCTTGGCCCATTTTCATCAGGGATACGAACATGGCGTAACTTAGTGTCGGCATGCGCTACTACTTGCTGCTGAAGTTTACGGACTCTAGGCTGATACTTGTCTGTAAGGATGCTTTGCAGCTCAGGATCTTTCTTACACACTGCGATGTTTGGGTGATTGTTCAAAAAATCACACGCCATATCATGTGCATCGTCTTGCCCTACTTCACTCAATTTCGCATCGATAAAGAGGCGTCGACCTAATAACAGTTCATTCTTGCCATTAAAGTGCGTCACTTTACCTTGAGCGTCGAACTCGATTTCGCAGTGGCCTAGGCTCATTGCGTGGAAGCCCGCTTGTACGACATAGGTATCACCCACTTTCACGCCATAGTCATCGTCTTTTACCAAGCCAATATCTGAGAAATCACCTTGCAAGCGGTGGCTATGACCGCCAACGATCACTCCAATGCCAGAGACATTTGCCGCGAGCTCTAAATCGGCTTCGTAACCAAGGTGACTGAGCAATACAATTTTATTGATACCTGCTTTGTGAATTTGCTCTATGGTTGCTTTCGCTGTTTCAAGGGCATTTTCAAATGGAGTATCTAAATCTGGGTTGGCAATACTCGACATCTTATCGATGCTTAAGCCAAAAATAGCGACCTTCTGACCATCGAACTCTTTCGTTATATAAGAAGCACTTCGTGTTTCGGGTTGATAAGGCTTAACAATGTCGTTGTCTGCTAAGGTATGAGTTTTATTGATATCTTCATTCGACAAGTTCCAGTTACCGGCCAATAGCGGAAATTGGATTTTCTTTGCGAACATAGCAACGGGTTCATTACCCATGTCTAGTTCGTGATTGCCGAGAGTCATAGCGTCAATATTCAGTGCATTCAGCAGATCGGCGTTGGCTTTCCCCTTGAACAGAGAAAAGTACAGGGTCCCTTGAAAGCAGTCCCCAGCATGCAGGAACAGGGTTCCGACCTTTTGTCGTTGGGCAT
Organism: Vibrio sp. T3Y01; assembly: GCF_013114525.1. Lineage (NCBI taxonomy): Bacteria > Pseudomonadati > Pseudomonadota > Gammaproteobacteria > Vibrionales > Vibrionaceae > Vibrio > Vibrio sp. T3Y01. The sequence continues at coordinate 55,107 of NZ_VTXJ01000006.1, forward strand.
CTTGTTCTATTTGTTTAAAGCGTGTTGCGATTCGAGCGAAACCACCAGCACTGACATAAGGTTCAATGATGTGGTTGTTCATTTTAAGTGATAGCTGTAATGACGTTGGTTCAAAGTATGAGTGGGTGTCGTTGATGTGTGCCAACACAATTTTTGTCGGCTTATTCTTTTTAGTCATATTGTCTTCTCTCTTTGTCCCTTCATACTAGGTCGAGAATCATGACAGAATCGTGAATTTTATGAAACTGCACTGCAAAAAAATACTCGAGATAGATCAAAAATCTCATTTTACGGCGTATAAACAAAGAGTGGGTTTTGTGACAGATAAGCATACCGAATATGCATTTTTCGATTATGATTAAAGATATCTGTTAGCTTTCAAACAATTAGCAGAGCCTTCCGTTAGGAGTAAGCCTATGCAACTAGAAAGAATCGAGATTTCTGGCTTTCGAGGTATCAAGCGCATGTCATTGGCGTTTGACGAGCTAACCACGCTCATTGGTGAAAATACTTGGGGTAAGTCTTCACTATTAGATGCCCTTTCCGTCGTTCTGCCCTCAGACGGTGTGCCATACCACTTTGAAATGACCGATTTTCATGTCGATTACTCAGTTTCACATCCACAGTCTCAACATCTTCAAATTGTCCTATCGCTCAAAGCCAACGACAAGAGCGAGCTGAATGCAGGCCGTTATCGCAAGCTCAAGCCGATCTGGGTCCAAGATGAATTCGGTGTTTATCGAATTTATTACCGAATCAGCGCGACTTTGGAGCAGTATGAAACCACCACCCACTATGCATTCTTAGGCCTAGATGGTAACCCTCTCAAGCTTCACCATTCAGAAAAGCTCGCACAAGAATTGATGACCTTGCACCCAGTAATTCGATTACGCGATGCAAGGCACTTTGATCGTCCTTTTAATGCCAAGTCACTTAACCATAACGCGCCTATCAATGGTAACGGGAATGGAAATTCGAACAATGGCAATGGCAATGGCAATGGCAATAATGGTAACGCACGCCAAGCTCGAATTGAAAAACGAATCGATAATACATGCCGTCGTCTAATGGCTATCCCTGGGCATGTAAACAAAGGCGAGATGCGCAGCAGCTTACAGTCAATGCAGAGCCTGATTGAACACTACTTTTCCTTCAAGAGTAATTCGCGTCGTAACCCAAGAAAACAAAGAGATGGCTTGCTCTATTCAGCTGGGGCTAATGATCAGAGTATTCATCAACTTGTTGAAGAAACCAAGAATAAACAAACTCGTTTATTATTCATGGGTTTACTGAACGCTTACCTACAAGCGAAGGGACCAAATGACTTAAGACGATGTGCGCGTCCGCTTTTGATCCTCGAAGATCCCGAAGGTCGATTGCACCCTACTCACTTGGCGAGGGCTTGGAGCCTGATGCAAAAGCTGCCAATGCAGAAAATCCTCACTACTAACAGTGGTGAGTTGCTTGCCGCGGTTCCATTACAATCTATTCGTCGTTTGGTTCGTCAATCAGACAAAACCATCGCTAATCAACTGAACATGAACCACTTCAGCAAAGATGAATTGAGACGTATTGGTTTCCATATTCGGTTCCATCGCTCTGGTGCGTTATTCGCTCGATGCTGGCTGTTAGTTGAGGGTGAAACCGAAGTTTGGCTGTTTAATGAACTGGCCAACCAATGCGGATATAACCTTGCAGCCGAAGGTGTACAGATTATTGAGTTTGCTCAGTCTGGGCTCAAAGCTTTAATCAAAGTCGCACAAGAATTTGGCATCGATTGGCACGTGGTCACCGATGGGGATGCCGCAGGTAAAAAGTATGCAGCAACGGTTCACTCCAAGCTTGGTAACGATCAAGAACGCCATCGTTTAACCGAGTTACCAGATAAAGACATCGAACACTATTTATATATGAATGGATTTGAGAGCTTTTTCAGGGACATGGTCAAGATCCCTTATGATCACCCTATTCCGCCGAAAAAAGTAGTGGCTAAAGTATTGAAGAAACATGCAAAACCGGACCTCGCTTTGGCGATAGTTTCCCATTGTGAGAGCCGCGGTCAAGAATGCATACCACTGTTATTACGCTGGACACTAAAACGAGTGATCACCATGGCGAATGGGAATACCTAAGCCTAAAACTTTAGCTTTTCTGATAGACGCTATAAGTTCTTCTGTAGATAAGATCATCGTATTTTTAGAGTAACCAAAACCAAAAAAGGCACACCAAGTGGTGTGCCTGTATAAATTGATATACAAATTAATTGGGGGTTATCTTGCAAGAGTTCACAGTAACTAAAGCAACGTTGCTTAACGTATTCGTTACGCCTTTGCTTGTTTAGCGTGTTGTTCAACCACTTCCGAAGATTGAGTTGATTTTGCGTGAAGCCACAAGCCCGTAGCTTTCATCAAGTATCCAAATACTCCGCCAAGTAGTAAAGAAGGCACAACTAATTGCCAGTCACCACCTGCAGCAAACGTCGCACAGCAACCAATGAAGGTCCCTGGGATATAACCTAACCACGCTTGTTTTGCTTGAATACACATAAAGAAAGCGACAATAGCCGTAATCACATAGCCTAAAATCTCTAACCCTGCGAAGGTTGAGCTTTCGATAATCACCATTGCCCAGAATACGCCTGTCATGTTGGTCAGTAAGCTACCTGCCAATCCTTTTACACCGCCTGTTGGCGAAGCAAAGTAACTGGTGCAACCTAAGAAACCTGCCCATGACAATAAGCCGAAAGAGATAGCTATCCATCCCCAAAGACCTGACAAAATACCTGTTGTTAATGAAATCGCGACTAATGTACTCATACTATTTCTAAAGCCTAATTACGTAATTGAACGTAACCGGATTTAGCCTCACTTAAAATCAAGTAAGCATACTATGGTAAGAACGTCTTCTTTTAGCCGATCATGATCACATTAATAATGTACGCGAATGTGCATTTATCACTAGATAGAGACCGAAATCGCTTATTCAACATATTTGGTTATTAGCGCTGATGTTGAATATCCACTAAAGAACGGACGGTTTGCCTTTCATCATGCGCTTGCCTTCACGCTTGATACATTCAGCAAGTGGGTTTTCTGCCATATCGGCACGCCAAATGAATGAAAGCGTACGTTCCATCTCAAGCTCTGGAACATTCAGGGTAACGAGCTGACCTGATTCAACAAACTGCTCGACGTCTAGATAAGGTAAACACGTTAAATATGGGCCGTTTGCTACCAAACTTCTTAAAACAGGAACGTGTTCATACTCTCGCCAAACATCAAGATCACCAATTAAATGATGAATAGAGCTATCAAAAACTTTGCGAGTACCCGAACCGTGTTCGCGTAATACCCACTTCGCTTGCTCTAGTTGCGCCAAACTCACTCTTTCACGCTTCGCAAACGGGTGATGAGCGGATGCAACCACGGTTAAATGGTCCGTACACCACACTTCTTGATGTACTCGACTGTCGTCACAACGTCCTTCGATAACACCCAAGTCATATTTGTAATCTAATACGCCATCGATAACGGCATCGGTACTTTGTACACCGAGCGAGATTCGCATCTCTGGAAAGTCATTATCAATAATACTGATGAGGTCTGGTACCAAGTGCTCTGCGGGGGTTTGGCTCGCACCTAATTTGAGCTCTCCGCTCAATAAATGCTGTTCGTAAAAACCCATTTCGATTTGCTGCGCGTCTTGCAGTAAACGCTTCGCTTTGGGCCTTAGCCACATGCCCCAATGAGTAAGGGCCATTTGCTTGCCCTGCCTTTCAAACAAAGGCCTACCAAGCATTTTTTCCAACTGTGCTAGAGACATACTTGTCGCAGATTGAGTCAACGCCAACTTGTCTGCTGCAATACTAACGCTCCCGGAATCTGCCACTGCATCAAATACCGCGAGTTGCTTTAATGAATAACGCAAAATTCATCCTTAATGCTTTTAATTATTTGTGTCCTATTGCTCTGTTTTTGTTAAGCCGATGAGCAATCAATTTCATTTTACGCGTAACCCAAGCTATATCAATAAATTTGATGTGGTTTTTAAAAATTATCAATTTTACCTCTATCGACCAACCCCCTAATCTGGAATGGCAGGACGCAACGAGCCCTGCAAAACATTACTGATTAACCAAGTCATTAACACTAGGAATTACACATGACGGATTGTTCAAGGGGGGGATATGGCAACCAGCACTTCTGAAAACCATCAGCTGTTCTCACCAACAGAAATGATGGCGGAAGCAGAAAAGTTTGCATTAAGCAAAGCAAATAAAACCAGCAGCATGACTTTAAGTTTAGCGATCATGGCTGGCGCATTCATCGGGCTTGCTTTTTTATTCTACATCACGGTAACCACGGGCAGCGCTGATGCTGGATGGGGATTGAGTCGCTTAGCCGGCGGTCTTGCATTCAGTATGGGTTTAATCCTGATTGTGATTTGCGGTGGCGAGCTGTTTACCAGCTCAGTGTTATCAAGCATCTCATGGGCTAACAAGCAGATTACCTTCACTAAGATGCTGTCTATTTGGGGCAAGGTCTATGTCGGTAACTTTATCGGTGCCATGTTCCTTTTGGCTCTAGTAAGCGCAGCTGGCTTGTATCAATTGGATGGTGGGCAATGGGGTTTAAATGCTCTGAATATTGCTCAACACAAGCTACACCACAGCCCTGTTCAAGCTTTTGCTTTGGGTGTGCTTTGTAACTTATTGGTGTGTTTAGCCATTTGGTTAACGTTCAGCTCTGCTAATGCCATGACCAAAGCGATGATGACCGTATTACCTGTAGCGATGTTCGTTAGTTCAGGCTTTGAACACTGCGTGGCGAATATGTTCATGGTTCCCCTAGGCATCACGATTCAAACATTCGCACCAGAAAGCTTTTGGATGCAAATTGGCGCAACACCAGCCCAGTACGCAGACCTAAACATCATGAAATTTGTCACCGCAAACTTGGTGCCTGTAACAATCGGCAACATTGTAGGTGGTTCGGTATTGGTCGGCTTAGCCAATTGGAGCATCTACCGTCGCCCACAACTTAAAGCAGCAAAAATTACTGCAATTACACAAACAACAGAAATTACGTCAGTTAAGGAAATTACTATGAACACAGCAACGACTATCAAGCAAATCATGAACACTCAACCAATTACACTAAGCGTAGAAATGCCTACATCAGTGGCAATTGATTCACTATTAGATGCTCAACTTGTTAGCGCTCCTGTTTGCGATGTTGAAGGTCGTCTGGTTGGTATCTTCTCTGTTCATGACGTAATGGTTGACCTTTGGTGCCAAGATTACATCCCAACTAAAGGCCAGAAAGTCGTAGACCTAATGAGCCGCGACGTTGTGGCAATCGATGCAAGCGACAAGCTAGTTGATGTGGCTGAGTTCCTATGTATTGACAAAGAGCAACTGTATCCGACTACTAGCATGGGCTTCGCAACTCGCCTGACTTCACTTTCTTTAGAAGAGCGTGCGAAAGCGATGAAAGTAAGCCAACCACATATGCTTCCAGTGTTGGAAAACGGTGTGATGGTAGGTGTTCTTACTAGAACTGAGGTGATGCTAGCACTTCGCCCAATCTACGGTGACCGCCTAAACGTGGTTCCAAAAGCGGAACTAGAAACTGCTTAACTGGCTAACGGGTTAACCCACTGTGGTTTAACATGCAACGGTTTAACTAGGAAGCGTATAGCTAACGACTGTTTTACTAGCTAACTAGAACAAGGGAAGCAATTAGGGATTAGTTGTTCTCCTCGAAAATCAGTCATGGCAACGTTGACTGGCTAAAAGTAAATGGTGGCTTAAAGCGCGACTAAAGGTTTGACACAAAACAGATCTAACCGCGTTACCATTTACCATAATAAAAAGGCGCAAAGTGAATACTTTGCGCCTTTCTCTATTTCTAACTGTCGTGTTTAGGTATCTAGTGAATTTGATATTAATTAAAAGACGATACCTACAAGCGACCAGTAATCACTTGATTACTTTTTGACACCTTCAACGTGTAGATCCATGTCTACGTAGCTTGAAGCGCCCATTACTGGAATGTTGAAATCAGCAAGTTCTAGACGTGTTGTACCAACGAAACCAGCACGCTCACCACCCCACGGGTCTTGACCAGCACCAATGAACTCAGCTTCGATAACGATAGGCTTAGTTACACCGTGAAGTTTAAGGTCGCCCATTACTTCAAGTTTGCCGTCACCTTTATCGACCACTTTGGTACTGTTAAATGTCGCGTCAGAGAACTTACCAGCATCAATGAAATCAGAGCTACGAATGTGCTTATCACGCTCAGCGTGGTTAGAGTCAAGGCTCGTTGTATCAACGATCACGTTTACTTTTGATGCTTCAACGTTGTTTGCGTCATACGAGAAGTCACCAGAAAATGTGTTAAAACGACCTTGGATAAAGCTGTAACCCAGGTGGCTAACTTTAAAGTTTACAGAGGCGTGCGCACCTTTTGTATCAATCACGTAATCAGCAGCGTTAGCAGCGAAAGGCATTGCCATAGCGAATGCTAATCCTGTAGCGATAATTGACTTTTTCATTTTGAAGCTCCTATCATTTTTCGTAGCGTATCGTCTTTGTCGATAACGTGGTGTTTTATCGCTGCTAAGGCGTGCACTGATGCCATTATGATCAGTACCCAGGCAGCATAGTAGTGAACCGTTCCTGCAAGATCAGATTGGTTTGCAAAAAGTTCACCCATACTAGGAACAGTGAACCAATTGAAAACGTCGATCCCACGGCCATCTGATGTAGAAATCAAATAACCTGAAATAAATAAAACCGCTAAGTTAACGTACATGAAGCCGTGCGCAATTTTTGCAGCTACAACTTCATAGGCTTTACCCTCCACGTTCGGTGACGCGGTAACTAACTTCCAAACCAAGCGAACTACAGTTACAGCGGCCAAAAGAATGCCTACCGAACGATGATAGTCTGGTGCAGTTTTGTACCACTCGCTGTAATATGAGAGGTCAACCATCCATAGGCCAACACCAAATAAACCAAAAATTGTTAGCGCTGAAATCCAATGCATCGCTCTTGCTAAAGGGTTGTAATTTCTAACGTTGTTGTCCATACATCTATTCCGAATGTTAACGATTGGTGTAGTTTTGCAAAGCGTACCCTACACTCAGTTTGTGTAACATAGTATTTACCAAGCTTTACATTGGTAACATCATTTCAAATTAAACGAGTTATTCAAAATTTTTGAACAAGTTTAGGCTTAATATTAAATTTCAACGATTTGCTCAATCTCGTAAAGCTCATCAGAAATGTCTAACATCTTACGTTCCATCACCTTTTGAGCGTCTTCTATCCCCTTGTTGTAGTAAACGGCACCAAACTTTTTACTGATGAAGTCGACCAGAAACTCAGTGTCGAACTGACCAAGCTCCACATCGAGCTCATCTTGGAGGTACTGTTGAAGCGTTTGAGTAAGTTCCGACTTCTGTTTTGAATCTAATTGAATGGTCATGACGATGTCCAAATAAAGTGTAGCTAGAACAATTGTGATTAACTGACTAAGATTAAGTTAACTGGCGATAACTTTGTTAACCAACCATAATCCTTCTAACTGATTAGAATTCCTCATAATTTAGAATACAGACCCTGGAAGTGCCAGTGCTATCCATGAAATCGCCTGGTAATCGCTAATTTTGATATGGGGATCAAGAACTCGCACTTTGCTAATAGGTAATGACACATCAATTACCGTACTATTGCCCATCAATAAGATAGTAACTATGTATAAGGGACTTCATTGTTATTAGATCTAGTGATTAAAAGCGTTAATCAATTTCAAGATGACTGCCTAAAACTATGTGAACACCACTACCCTACAGTGCATAACCAAGGGATCAGTGAGCATCACATCGGCAAAGCATTTGCTCGACGTATGGAGCACACCTTCGTAAGCTTTAATCACGCAAGTAACATTAGCCCTTTAGAAATGCTTTCTTCCGGAGATACCCCTCGACACTTTCGAATCTCGTCGGAGATTGGGACCGTTTGGGTGATCAGCCATCATATGGTCAGCGCGGGAAAGACTTGCCGTAAAAAATTGATGATAGATATCCACAACTGGCAGCAAGAGTACGGGTTTGCGATTCAACCCAATGATCTTCTGATTATCGTCTCTGACCATTGGATAAGCCGAAGTAAGAACAGCGGAGAGTTATTGCACTGGTGGATGGGCGAATTGCCCGACGAGATAAACGAGTACAGCCAACAAGGTATTACACTTAGAGAGAGTGACTCTCAATTTGCTGCCGATTTGAATAGTAACTTTAAGATCAGTCCGTGTTTTATTAAATTTGGCCACCCTTTAAAACGTTCAGGTAACCAGCAATTGGTTCGCAAATACCTACAACTTTACGCTGTACTTCAATGGCAATAAGAATATCGCTCAGCTTTTGTACTTGATATTAAATACCGAATCCTAGATCTTCATCCCAATATTTTACAAAAATCTATTTTTCATGCGCTCATTATTTACCCAAAAGCTAACTTAGGTTAAATAATAACGACTTGGTGTTTTGAATGTATTTTGAGAAGTAGATTGCATTTCTATGCAAAGATCAAAGCTGTTCGATTTTACAACTTTGACATTCACCCATAATCTAGTCCTTTAACCCTACTTTTCTCTTGTGTATAGCCCGTATTGCCTTAAATTGGTGCATCGTGATATGGACAATGTTACTCAGCTCATTAATTCATAAAAACTATTAATTGTAATTAATGATAAGTAACTTTAATGACTAATATCAATTATCATGCTGATTTTTCGTTAATTATATTTATTTATACATTGATCCGACAAATAAGTTTTTATTAATTGACAATTTACTTACACCTGTCAATATTGTGACAGCCGTGACTTTTATGTCCGTCAATGAATTACCCCTTACTAGCGAATATGATTTTATCAGACAGAAGTGAATTTATTAGCTGTATATCAGTAGATGCCGATATGCAGTTTATTGCTAAATATCAAGACCTCACTCTAAGAAGCGTCTATCAACCTATATTTGACCGTTCTATGTGTCAGATAGGTGTAGAGGCTTTGGTGCGAATCTCTAATAGTAATGGCGAAAGTGTTCGCCCGGATCACTTCTTTCATTCAGACGAAACCTCTAATGCGGATAAAATAAACGTTGAAAGGTTGAGTCGCGCAATTCATATACGTAACTTTGCTCAATCTACTGTCCGTCACCTTCAACTCTTTTTGAATGTTCTGCCAAATGTAGGCGAACTCTTTGCCGCAGAAAAAGTAAGCGAGAGCTTATTGGCTAAAAGACTCCACGAGTTAAACCTGTCCTGTGACCAAATCGTCATGGAACTCGTTGAACTTAGTGTCGATAGTGAAGAAAAGCTCAAAGTGGCGGCCACTTCTCTTGCAGACAACGGCTTCCAAATCGCTGTCGATGACTTTGGCACTCAGGCATCAACAGAAAACCGCGTTTTGCACATTGCTCCCCATATAATTAAAGTCGACCGCTCTGTCATGCTTAAGTTTGAGGATGGCGATACCTCCGATATGGAACTTGCTATCTCTCTAGCTGAGTCGATCGACGCGAAAACGGTGATTGAAGGTATTGAAACTCAACAGCAGCTAGAACGTATGCAGGCGTTAGGATTCGATATGTTCCAGGGCTACCATTTAGCGATGCCACAACCGATTGAACTCGACTTACAACTTGCAATGTAATTCCCCTCTTCCTTTTTTCGCTCTACTCAATACTGATTGAACCCCATTACGACTTCATGCTCGTCTTTGACTCAGGTTTGATCTGGCTTGAGCATGTTCACAAAGCAATTAGATACAAAAAAGCCCAGTCAACAATGACTGGGCTGGCTTAAAAGAATCTGTTTTATATCAATCCCTAATAACCCGCAGTGGACGGTTTGATTCTATATAAGATAGCGAACATCACAGGTACTACTATTAGCGTTAGTACTGTAGCAAAGCCTAAGCCTGCCATGATGGTAATCGCCATCGAGCCGAAAAATGCATCGAATACCAAGGGAATCATACCCAAGATAGTCGTTAGTGCTGCCATAGACACCGGTCGTACACGACTGATCGCACTATCTACAACCGCTAAGTAAGGATCTTTACCTGTCGCAAGTTCACTGTTGATCTGGTCAAGCAGTACGATACCGTTCTTCAGAATCATGCCGCTTAAGCTAAGTAAGCCTAAGAACGCCGTGAAACTAAATGGCATATTAGTACCTAACAGACCAATTGAAACGCCAATGATAGACAGTGGAACCGTAAACCAAATCACAAGCGGCTTACGTACCGAATTGAACAGAAGCATAGTGATGATAAACATCAACAAGTAGCCCATTGGCAGTGAACCAAACAGAGACTCTTGTGCATCTTTAGAGCTTTCATACTCACCGCCCCAGCTTATGCTGTAGCCTTCTGGCAAATCTAATGCTTCAACCTTTGGTTTCACACGAGCAAACAAACTTGCTGGTGTTTCATCACCCAGTACATCATGGTCAGCCAATACCGTTAGCGTACGTTTTCTATCACGACGCTGAATCAGTGGTTCAGACCATTGAAGCTCTACACCATCAATTACTTGTTCAACTGGAATATAGGTTTGTAGCGACGGGCTCCAAATCTTCACATTGTTTAGCGATTCGAAATCAAAACGCTCTTCTTCCGGTAAACGTGCCACGATAGGTAACATATGCGTACCATCACGCAGTAGGCCGATGTTGTAACCACCAAACGCCATCTGTAACGTCTCGGACACATCAGTTTTTGAAATGCCTAGGCGACGAGCCTTAGATTCGTTGAACAGCGGTACCAGCTCTTTAGTGCGTTCACGCCAATCGTGACGAACGTTTCGAGAACCAGGGTCAGCTAACAAGATGTCTTCCACTTGTACCGCGATATTACGAAGTGTTTGTGGATCAGCGCCGCTTATACGCGCTTCGATTTTAGATGCTGGTGATGGACCAAACTCAATCAGTTTAAATTGGAACGTCGGTTGTTCAAATCTATTGGCCAAGTCTTTGTCTAGTCCTTCTAGAACTTTAAACATGGTGTCACGGTCAGTGGTTCTTACTTGCAACTGGGCGTACGCTTCGTAGCTCTTTTCTGGTTGGTATGTCAGAGCGAAACGTTGCATGCCCTGCCCAACCGTTGTCGTTACAAACTCCACGTCGTCTTGTTGACGAATGTAACTTTCCACTTTTTCAGTCTGCTTGATGGTTTCACGAACATCGGTACCTTCTGGCATCCACATGTCGACGTAAAACATTGGCGTGTTTGATGGTGGGAAGAACTGTTGCTTCACCATACCGAAACCAACAATTGATGCAGCCAGCAGAGCAACCATGCTCACCACGGTTAACCATCGGAAGCGCAGTGCGAATTTCAGAGACGCGCCGAATACAACAAACAGAATACCTTTGTATGGATCTTCGTTCTCATCGACCTTGTCTTCTTCTTTCAGCATCATTTCTGCAAGGAACGGAGTCAACGTGAGTGCCGTAACCCAACTTAAGAATAATGAGAAACACAACACCCAAAACAGTGAGCCCATGAACTCGCCTGTCGCGTCTTTCGACAAACCAATCGGTGCGAAGGCTGTAATAGCGATAATGGTCGCGCCCAATAATGGCCATTGTGTTTGTGTCACGATGTCTTTCGCTGCTTGAAGTTTAGTCTTACCTTTCTTCAAGCCAACCAGAATACCTTCAACGACGACAATCGCATTGTCCACCAGCATACCCAACGCGATTATCAGTGCACCCAGTGAGATACGGTGCAATTCCACGTTGTTGTAGTCCATCAAGATGAAAGTACCGAATACCGTCAACAGAAGAACTAAACCGATGATCAAACCACTGCGTAATCCCATCGCAAACAACAGTACAATGATAACGATCGCTACCGCTTCAACTAGGCTGATTAAGAAGTCAGCCACTGATTTATCGACTTCTTGCGCTTGGTTGTAGAAATAGTTCAGTTCTACACCCGCTGGTTTAATACTTTCTAGGCGATCAAGTTCAGCATCGAGTGCTTTACCAATCTCAACCACGTTTACGCCTGAAGAAAACGCTATACCTAAATTAATTGCAGGCTTACCGTTATACGTTAATACATTGCCTGGTTTTTCTTGAATACCGCGAGTCACTTCGGCAACGTCTTTCAATCGAATCAGATTACCTGTATCGCGACCATGAATGATCAGGTTTTCTAGCTCTTCAACCGTGCTCAATGTGCCGTTTGGCTTGATTGTTAGACTTTGACCATTCAGCATCACCTCACCTGCAGATACCACACTGTTTTGTTGTGCTAACAGTGACGTAACCGTCGACATATCTAGGTTCAATGCGGCTAAACGTTCCAGTGACATCTCGACAAACAGTTGTTCTTGTTGGTCACCGGCAATACTTACTTTACCGACACCGTCGACCAGTTCGATTTCACGCGTTAGGTAATCGGCGTACTGTTTTAGCTCAACGTAGTCATAGCCATCACCGGTCAGCATGATCATCACACCGAATACGTCACCAAAATCATCGATGATCTGAACGGAATTAACACCACTTGGCAGAGTTGGCTGTAGATCGTTTATCTTTCGGCGCATTTCATCCCAGATCTGGGGCAGCTCGTCGGGACCGTAGTCCATCTTCATGCTGACCATAATTTGAGACATACCATTCGATGAGGTCGATGTGATCTTATCGATATAAGGCAACTGTCGTATCTCTTTCTCAAGTGGATACGTCAGTTCCTCTTCAACTTCCATTGACGTAGCGCCAGGGTAAGTTGAAATAATCATGGCATCTTTAATGGTAAAAGCTGGGTCTTCTAAACGGGATAGATTACCAAAAGAAGTGACACCGCCAATGGCTAAAATGACTAGAAACAGCCAGCTAATTACTTTGTTCTTTATTGAATATTCTGCGATGTTCATTCTGCTTTTCCTGACAATTTGATTCCGTCACGGAGTTTTCTTAGATTTGAATTTACGAGTACGTCACCTTGTTCGATACCATGAGCAATGAGTGCGCCGTGGCCGCTAACCTTTTCGACTTCAACTTCGCTCTTGAACGCTTGGCCGTCTTCCATTTTCCAAACGTAAAATTGATTCGCTTCGGAGCCCGCTTCTAGCGTCGTCATAGGTAATTGGTAGCCCTGAACATCGCTCAAGCCAGCCTTTGCCATATCGACATTCACGGTCACGCTCGTACCCGGCAGAATTTCATTTTCAGGTTGTTGCATCTGCATCCAAAACTCATAAGTGCGAGATTGCGGGTGCAGTTCGCTTGTGTGTTCTAGGTAAGTCAGAGGGTATTGGCCAGAGTGTCCACCGAAGGTTGCTTGTGGACGGTAGCTGCTGGAACGCATGTCTGGGCTAATCGATGCTAAGATCGAATCCGATACTTGAATACGCACGTAAACTTTATCGTTCTGATACAAGCTAAGTAGCGTTTCTCCTGGAGTCGCGTTTTCAAAGCGTTCCTTGTCTACCGTGGAAACCGTACCTGAAAATGGTGCGAGCAATTTGGTGTAACTGAGCTTACGCTCCGCTGCTGCTAAATTTGCCGACGCAAGCTTGTAATTAGCCGTCAATTGATCGTGTTCAGATTGCGACAACATTTTGCTGCCAAACATCTCAGTACCACGTGCGAGTTGTTTACTGGCTAGCTCGAACTGGGACTTTGCGTCAATAAGGTCTTGAACGTAAGTAGCATTATCTAACGTTGCGAGCAGCTGCCCTTTTTCTACTGCGTCCCCCGCCTCTACGGTTACTTGTTGAATTTCACCAGCCAGCTTAAATGACAATGGTGTGAGTTCTGCAGGCATAACCTGACCGTTAAAGCTTCTATACTGATCGGTCAATGGTGCGCCGACTTCAAAAGTTGACACCAACAAAGGCGGCTGTTCGCGATGTTGGATTTCATTATTACAGGCCTGAAGTAACAACGCTGATGCAACAACCACTGATAATTTAGAAAGGTTCATTAAATACCACCCTCACGTAGCCATGCTTTTACTTGTTGTCCTTCAGATAAAACATCGACACCTGCTTCTACGATTAAGTCGCCCGAAGACAGACCATCAATCACATTACCTTGTTTATTCAGAGTGACTTGTACCTTAGAAATCAATTGCGAATCTGGGTTGTAGCGCCACAACTCACCATGGTCCGTGTCTTTGCTCAACCAAGCTGAATCAACAATACCGATACCGTAGTCCGATCGGTTTTTCTGTACTTCCACTTGCGCTGTCATTCCTGAAAGCAGGTTTATATCTTGAGGCTTTTCGATGGACACAACCGCTTGGTAGCTGTTGGTATCTTCGTCGGGCTGAGTTGATATCTCTTTAAAGCGAGTTGGGATACGAATGCCGCGGTGGCTATCCATCACAACCCACATGTTTGAGCTTGTTAGATCTTGAATCGAACGGTCTTCGAGTTTTGAAACTGGAATAGAGAACGTCACATCCATTTCGCCGTTGTTCAAAATGTTTAGAACTGGCTGTTTCTCCGCAATTAGCTGATATTGCTTACCAAATACCATCGATACCACGCCATCGAAAGGAGCAACTAATGTCGTGTAGCCAAGGTTTGTTTTTGCTTGGTCCAACTCAACTTCAGCGGCAGTAAAAGTGTTAAGCGCTTGGTCGTAATAATCGGTACTCACAAGCTTTTTCGAGTACAACTCCGAAGCCTGCTTGTATTGACTGTTCGCAAGGTCAAATTTCGCTTGTGCAGCATCAACCGCAATTCGGTAATCCGTTGCATCTAACACGGCTAAAACTTGGCCTTTCTTAACTTCTTGTCCCATACGAACATCGAAAACTTCGATATCGCCACCCACTTGGAATGACAACGCAGCACGATCTGTCGCGTCGACCTTTGCGATAAAGCTATCAAGATCAACATCCGTCTGTTGGGGGATCTCAAATAACTTTACGGGCTTAATAACCTGTACATTTTCTTCTGACTGAACCTTGTTACATCCGGCCAGAGAGCCTGCGAGTAACAGCGCGGCGATCACTGCACCTACCTGCTTACTTGTTTTGGCGAGAATAGACACCTTGGATTGCATGTTGCGTCTCCATTTAATTATTATGATTTACTACACAGGTGTGCAGTATATTGAAAAACTGCAGATTCACAAGCTTTACTTTCCACTTGTGCAGTATTTTTTATTTCAGTAAAAACAGTGTAGAATGTCGTAATCGGATAAATGTGTGAAATGAAGATGACTGAAAAGAAGCAAGGTAGAAGAAGCGCAAAAGACGCTGAAGAAACTCGATTTCAAATAATGACTGTGGCTGCAGAGATGTTCTGTGACTCTGGTTACGAACGTGTTTCGTTGCGTAATATCAGCGAAAAAGCTGGTGTATCTCATAGCCTCATTCGCCACCATTTCGGTAGTAAAGAAAAGATATGGCACGCAATAAGTGATTGTTTACATGTGTATTTTCAATCTTACATCAGTAAAATCATGCAGGAATTGCCAAAAGGTGTTGCACCGAATATTTCGATCTATTTGTTTGCCATGCGTCTGTTTACTAACATGATCCATTCTCGAAGACCAATGCAGCTTCTCTCAGATTCTGTACGTCAAGAAGACAACCTCGTTGACTACTTTATCGATAATGTGGGCGATCTTGAGTATGAGATAAACATGCTTGCAGACCAATACAACAAAGCGAATCCGGAAAAAGCCGTCAATATTTATGAAATTAAATGGCAAATGATTATGTTCGCGAACGGCGCAGTTTGCCTAACTCCCTTCATGGAAAGTACCTGGAACGAAGGTGATATGGAGGCAACGGCTGAAGAAGCGCTAATGAAACACTGGCAGATGTTCAATAAACAAATGGTTAATCAATTTGCTATTGAAGAAGAATGGGTACTTAACCCTAGCACTCTAGAAGAATTAATTTATGAAGTGCCGTGCGAGTGGAAATGTAACCCAGAACACAACCACCACTGACATCAATTCCAGGCAATAATAATTTGAACGATACAAAAACGCGCCGTTACATCATTCATGTAACGGCGCGTTTTTATTGGAAAGGTTCAGAAAGCCCGGTTATCGGCGAGCCTTACCACGATTTTGGTGAATCTTGAGCTTTGCTTTCATTTTACGCTTTTCTGCTGAACGGCTTTTACTACGACCACCTCGCTCAGGTGACACATCTTGCTCGGGGCTAGGTTCAAAGCCCTTTAGCCACTCTTGAGGTAGACGTGTATCGAGTAGTCGCTCAATTGCGCCCAGCAAGTACGCTTCATCGTGGCTCATAAGAGAAATTGCAAGGCCACTATTCCCCGCGCGGCCTGTACGACCAATACGGTGCACATAGTCTTCCGCTTTGTAAGGCATATCGTAGTTCACCACTTGTTCAAGCTGCTGAATATCGATGCCACGGGCAGCAACATCGGTTGCGATAAGTGCTCTTACTTTACCTGATTTAAAATCGTCGAGGGCTTTTTGGCGAGCACCTTGGCTTTTATCACCATTGATTGATGCCGCTTTAATGCCATCCAATTTGAGCTCTTTAACCAAAGCATCTGTGCCCTGCTTCGTCTTAGTAAACACCAATACCTGTTGCCAGTTATTTGAACCAATTAAGTACGCTAGTAATTCGCTTTTGCGCTTCTTATCGACTGGGTAAACCATCTGTTTAACCGTCTCAGCAGTGCTATTGGTTGGTGTCACTTGAATTTCACTTGGTGACTGCATCATGCGGTGCGCAATGGCTTTGATTTTGTTGTCGAACGTTGCCGAGAAAAACAGAGTTTGTCGCACTTCATTCATACGCGAAAGAATACGTTTGATATCTGGCATGAAACCCATGTCTAGCATGCGGTCAGCTTCATCTAATACCAATACTTCTGTTTGGCTCAACATGATGTTCTTAGTGAACATGTGGTCTATTAAACGACCCGGAGTCGCAACTAAGATATCGGCACCTGCACGTAGGTTATCGGTTTGGACCTTCATGCTCACTCCACCATAAGCCACTACCACTTTGAGGTCTGTGCCCTTTGCGTAGCTAGTTACGTTATCAAACACCTGTTGTGCAAGCTCACGCGTTGGCACTAAAACCAGAGCACGAACTAACTTAGGGTTTGGAATAACGTTATCTTTGGTTGCGAGTAATCTTTGAATAATTGGCAAGCCAAAAGCCGCTGTTTTACCCGTACCCGTTTGAGCACCAGCCAGCACATCTTTGCCCTCTAATACCAAAGGAATCGCTTGTTCTTGAACACTGGTTGGAGCCGTAAAATTAAGCTCTGATAGCGTAGCAAGTAGATGCTCAGACAATCCTAGTTGGTTAAAAGATTTCGTAGATTCAGACATAGTATGATGCTCAAAGATTAAATAGGCGCGGATTGTAGCAAACCTGCATTACGCTGTTTACCTTTCCTTTTGATTTTTCTGTAATTGGAGTGCATTAAACTCGTTTGCTTCCTTCAAAACCATGGGATAAAGCTCATTAAAGTGACACTGCAACGTATCATAGTGAATTTCTAAGTCAGCATAGCACGCTTTAAGCAGACCGAGCTTTGGCCTTCTCAACGCCATTCGTTGTAACACCATTTCTATGGATGACATCTCTTGATAGCTCTCTAACCACCTCTGCTCAGCCATTTTTTGGTGAACAGTAATGAAGTGCTCAGGCCAATGTGGCTCTTGGTTTTCAAAGATCTGCTGATGGCTGTCGGAGCAAAAATGGTCAAGTGATTGTGTCGAGAACTGAGCCCAATGATTAGCTAAGCAGTGGTCCCAGAATACATCGAGTGCAATAGGCGCAAAGCGTTTCGTTTGATTTGAAAAGAGTGATTTAGCAGAACGAGAAACCTCGTGCCTATCTGTATAACTGTCTACAAAGCGATGAAGTCGAATGCCATCAGAAAGTGAGTCTGAATAATATTTATTTGGGTCGCCTTTAACGAAGTCACCTAACAAGTTTCCTGCTAGGTTGCTCTTACAGTGTTTGGCGATATGAAGGTGTGCGAGAAAGTTCATTGAACCTCATTAAAGTGTCGAGAACTAAGTAACATGGTAAACGTACTTGTTTATCTTCGCGAACTTTAATGAGGATAGCTTTTGGTATGACGAGTGAGCGAATCAGATTTGCTCAGTATAAGAATTGAAATGAAACGTTAGTTAGAAGATGTAAAAAGCTCTTCTGCTAACTGTTTAACTGTCTGTTCGTAGTCAGATAAATCAATGCCAATTTCCATAGCATCTAACAGCTCAAGACTTTCGTCATTATAAGATTGGTCACTCATTGTGCCCCCTCTATTCCTTGGTGTGGACGTGTTGTCCAATTAACTAGTGCACCATCTTGGACTTATATTATGTCACTTTGATGAACGCACTCTACTCTACCCATTCCATATTTATAGCTTGAAGCTACTCGCGATCATCAGCGCTTATCTACGCTAAAGGGGTATACGCGAACTACATATCTACTGCCAGCTTACACCAAGTACAACAAATTACTCTATAAATTTTGAAGCAGATCATGGTCAAACGTTTGCTTCACCCTTTTAAGTGCCTAGACCCAAAATTAATGTAAACATAAATTTACAGTGGATATTTTTGATTACATTAGATGTTGCATTTGGAATTAAACTCAATCAGAATACTTCAAAATCGAGATATTCTTTGGGTTTATGCGCTTAAGCTAGAAGAATTACAATGAAAACACACTCCAACGTAAAGAATTATATACAATGAATAAATCAAAGGTTTTCGGTAGTACTTTGATCATTGCAGGCACAACGATTGGTGCTGGCATGCTCGCTCTTCCTCTTGCTTCTGCAGGCATTGGCTTTTCAACTTCACTTTTCTTGATGCTTGGTTTGTGGGCATTAATGGCGTTTACAGCATTATTAATGGTTGAGCTTCACCAATTCGTGGAGTCCGACGCGACCCTACACACACTGGCTCACACGATTTTAGGTACTAAGGGGAAATGGATTGCGAGCTTCGCGGTTATGTTCCTGTTTTATGCTCTATGCGCAGCTTACATCGCGGGCGGTGGTGCACAGTTTAATCAGCGTATTTCAGATATAGCGGGTATTGAACTGAACGGTCAAGTCACGACTTTACTCTTCACACTGCTAGTAGCGGGCGTTGTAACCATTGGCACACACAGTGTTGATAAAGTAAACCGCGTTTTATTTGGTTTGAAACTGATCGCTATGGTTCTGGTACTTAGCTTCCTAGCACCAAACATCACTTCTCAATACCTATTGAGCATGCCTTTACAGCAAGGCCTGATCGTTGCAGCTATTCCTGTCGTGTTCACGTCTTTCGGCTTCCACGGCAGTATCCCTTCTATCGTAAGATACCTAGATGGCGATGTACGCTCGCTACGTAAAGTAATGATCATCGGCTCTGCTTTGCCTTTAGTTATCTACATTTTCTGGCAAGGCGTTACTTTAGGCGTTGTAAGCCAAGAACAATTACTTTCTGACACTAGTCTAGGTGCCCTATTGGTTTCGTTGTCGCAAACGGTGCACCAATCAAACCTTAGCGTCATCGTAGGCGTATTTGCCGACCTCGCTCTTCTCACTTCATTTATCGGTGTGAGCTTGGGTCTATTTGAATTTATGGGCGACTCATTAAGCAATAAGCTAGGTAGTGCAAAACGTGTTAAGACTGCGATTATCACTTTCTTGCCTCCACTTGGCTTTGCACTGTTCTACCCGCAAGGCTTTATCATGGCGTTAGGCTATGCAGCAATTGCACTCTCAGTGCTAGCGATTCTGTTGCCTACCGTGATGGTCTATAAAGTACGTTACACAGATTTCACGATCAACACTCAAGACACCGCTGCAGCCTACCAAGTGCTAGGTGGAAGCAAGGCGTTGTTTTTAGCAGGGAGTATTGGTGTATTTATTATTGCGATTCAAATCCTTATATCAGTAGGGTTATTACCTTCACTGGGCTAATAACGGGTTACGCGAATGATATAATTGATCGAGATCTCATTAATGACATATCCATATCATTAGTTTTCACAATTACTCGGCTTACATCACATTTTTATTGAGGTCGGTTATTTAGAGTCCACGGTAAAGGATTTACCGTGGAGTTTTTATGAAAGAAGTACAATTTCGAACGATAGACAAGCTGTTTATCAAAATGTCTATCAACGATAAGTTTTGGGTTATTTTCTTAATCTTTTTCGCTGCAGTAGCAAGCTTATCTGGCCTCAACTATGTCAATAAAATGGAGCAAATTGACACTAGTGCAAAACAACAAGCCGAATACCAATTACAAGGCATTTTATCAGCCTCAGATATCCCAACTAGCGTAAGTGGCGTGACCCAACAATCAAACCCTCACGCTACAACGATTTCAGATAAAGGCGTTGTTACGGCAACGGCAATCGGTACCGACGGTAAATACTATTCACTGACCCTTCCTAATTACGATACTCAAGACCAAAAACAGCAAGCACTGTACACTTTATTACTCAGCTTTTTATGGTGTGTCCCTTTCGGTCTTTTCTGCTACTGGGTTGCCACTTTCTTAGGAGGCGCACTTTGGGTACTTTATACAACAACTCAAAAGATTGGAGATGGCGATTTAACCTCTCGACTCGGCTTCCACCCAGGACGTGATGAGTTTGGAACGATTGGCTGCGCACTTGACCGATCAATGGATACTCTGACCGAACTGGTAAACAACGTTAACCAAAGCGCCGCAACGCTTAGCGAAACCTCTTCTTCTTTTGAAACTGAGATGAAGCGCAGTGAGACACAAATTATGAGTCAAAACGCTTCGCTAGACTCTGTTGCAACAGCAATGGACCAAATGACAGCTTCTGCAAACGAAGTATCTAACATTTCAGCACGTTCGACCGAGCAGACGGAGCAAGACGCACAACAAATTAACGACAGCCACGCGAAGGTACAACAAGCAATTTCAGAAATAACTACCCTGTCTTCTTTGATCGAGCAAACCTCTTCTTCTGTGACCAGCTTGAATGTGAACACCAGTCAAATAAACGAAGTGATAACCACAATCAATGCTATCTCAGAGCAAACAAACCTACTCGCATTGAACGCGGCCATTGAAGCAGCTCGTGCGGGCGAACAAGGACGTGGTTTCGCGGTGGTTGCTGATGAAGTACGAACGCTGGCTAGCCGAACTCAATCCGCAACGGTAGAGATCCAAGCTATGATTGAGCGTTTGCAACAAGAAAGCCAAAACATTGCAAAGATTACCGAGCAAACCGTCGATCAAGCGCAGACCAGTAGCCAGCTGATTTCAAACATCGGTGACGACGTAAACTCAATTGCTGATTCCGCACAAGCGCTAATGGACATGAGTATTCAAATCGCCACATCTGCTGATGAGCAAAGTAACGTAGCGAATACCATCGCCGCAGAGCTCAATGACATTCGCAGTCAATCCGATGTAATAAAAGAAGTCGCTCAAAACTCATCGAACGGTGTATCAAAGCTAACGGACGCATCGATTACCCTATCTCAGACTTTAGCGAGATATCGCACTTAACCTAACGAAGATGAGCGTCATGGCGCTGGAAAATAATAATCGCCAGCTTCTGAACTAGAAAAAATTGAAAGCAAACTAAAAAGGACTCGCTATGAGTCCTTTTTTAATAAAATCCGCCAATGTCATTACATTTACCATGGGTACTAACGATGAGATTATCATTACCATGAAGCAAGTCGCAAAGGAGAGAATATAAGGGAGCAAAACTGTCTAATAAACGAGCTTAGGAGTAATCTAGCTATACGGGTCTTTTTTCGCTTACCCTCTTGCTGCAGGTGACACATAATGAATAAAACAGAAGCACCAAACACCGAAGACGTGACATGCCCTTTATGCCAACATGACGAATATCTACTCTCGGAAAGTGGAGAGAAGTTTACTTGCG
This sequence comes from Vibrio sp. T3Y01, assembly GCF_013114525.1. NCBI lineage: Bacteria > Pseudomonadati > Pseudomonadota > Gammaproteobacteria > Vibrionales > Vibrionaceae > Vibrio > Vibrio sp. T3Y01. The sequence continues at coordinate 77,039 of NZ_VTXJ01000006.1, forward strand.
CATCCTGCGGATTTCACACAAAACAATTTAGTAAAGTACTCAGCCTTCAATTGGGCGCTAACCCACGAAAGCTGCAGAGCTCGGTTTATCACCACTTGAGCAGTGCTTGCCATTAATCCAAACGGAAATTTCTTCCAAACTATAGATATCCTGAGCCGCCAGCTCTGCTGTGTCGGCTTTTGGGTCATCACTTAATGTCTCATCTACATTCGGTCTTAATCTGAACGACTGAATACCCGCTCTTACACCTGCTTCAATACCTTTCAAGGTATCGTCAACATAAATACACTCATTAGGTAAAAAACCCATATTCATTGCGGTATACATGATTAAGTCTGGCTCTGGTTTCCAGCTGTTTGCATCAAACGCCGAAAACACTTTCCCTTTAAAGTCATCAAGCATACCTGTCATTGCGAGAGAAGATTCAACTCTAGATTTCGGCGCATTAGAAGCAATACAAAATTCGATGTCTTGATGTTTGAGGAATTCAATCAGTTCGATAGCACCATCCATCGGCTTCAAGTGACGTTGGAACAAGGCTTCTAATTCAGTGCGATATAAAGGTTCGAGTGTATCAATAGAGATGGATAGACCAAGACGAGCCTGCGTGTCCATTAAAATATCTGCTAGCTTCCCGCCTTGAAAGTGAGCGTAGCAGTCGTTGAGGTTTAAGTTGGCCCCAAATTCGCTGAAGACATTGACTAAGGCTTGGCAGCACAGCTTTTCACTGTCGATAAGCGTGCCATCGCAATCAAATATCACACATTTAGTCTGTTCTAACCGCATAGTTCTCTCACTCAGATTCAATCCAAGTTTTATCCTATAGGGTTCTTTCAAAGTGAGGGATGACTGAGGTAACAGTTTACGGATGCATGCTTATTTCTCTTCGCAAAATATGCAGCAGATCACCTTCTGAGTCGCCATAAGCAACAGTTATCATCAAATTATCACCAGGCTCACAGTATCAATGCCTAAAAGCTTTACAAAAAACTGAAGTTAATAGGAGAAAATATAAATCTTAGAATACAAAAATCGTTGTACGAAGTATTAACTGACTGGCGACTCTGCTTCGACTTTGGATTTATCCTCTATCTTGAAGGTATATTCAAAAGCTGCGGTGTCAGGATAGGCATCTCGTATCGCGACAAACTCTGGTAAATGCTTCAGAAGTAACTGAGTCAGGTTAGGATCAAACTGATAGCCGCATTCTCGCTCAAATAAGTCTACAACCATATCTAAAGACCATGGCTCTTTGTAACAACGAGCGCTCAGCAATGCATCAAATACATCCGCGACCGCAGTAATACGAGCAAACAAGTGGATTTCTTCACCCGACTTACCATTTGGATAACCGGCGCCGTCCCAACGTTCATGGTGTTCATTGGCAATAATCGCCGCTAGGTTAGTAATATCACCTGAACCGCTCTTCAACAAATTGTAACCCGCTGTGGTGTGAAGCTTCATTACCTCCCACTCTTGCTCGGTTAGCTTACCCGGTTTGTCGAGAATAGACTCTGGAACCGAGATCTTACCGACATCGTGCATTGGGCTGATGATCTCTATCATCTCGACTTCGCGGTGACTCAAACCGCTGTGCTTGGCTAACAATGCTGACAACTTAGCCACGCGTTTAACATGATTGCCTGTCTCGCCTGAACGTGTCTCAATGGCCTCACCTAGTACATGAATCATCTCTTTTTGGACATTCAAAGTTTGCTTTTGCAGGGACAGAATGCGCTTGTTCTTTTTCGCTAGCTCTTTCTTTTGGCGTAAAGTGATGAATTGCATCACGACAATCAAACTAAGACCCGCAATAACCATGGTCAAACCCAGAAGCAGTTGAAAGTTCTTACGCAGAAAAGAGGAAGGCTCGTTGATAATCACGGACTCTTTAGGCAACGCGCTTTCGCTTAAACCGTATTTCCGAATCGCGTCGTAGTTGAAAACGAAACGTACGTTATCACCTGGTACCAAAGAGCTTTTAAAACCCAGTGGTACATATTTGTCGAGAGCATCGACAGCCTGTTCCCCCATGCTTTGTGAGTGGTTCACATAGCCACCTAGAACGTCCCCTAAAATATAAAACTGCCAAAGAGCGAATACGGGCGCTGCACTCGCCTTAGATAGCTTCTCAGCAATTTCCGTATAAGAGTGGTAAACACCTTGGGTTAGCTCTGTATTGTAGTGGCTGATTAGCACTGCATCGTCAGGAGAAATGTTTTTCAGGTATTGGCTGGCCTGCTCCAGTGTTTGATTATTGATTTCAACTAAATTGATTTGTGGGAAGCCCGCCATGACTTTATGAACTTCTTTACGGATCAGCTGAGACGTGACACTGTAATCATTTACAAAGTATAAGTTCTTGATATTAGGGCGTAGTTGAGAGATAAGCTCGATATTAATATCAATATGATCATTCTCATAAAGCACGGTCGCTTTATCACTCACCGCATACATGTCGGTGCTGAGATCATTGATACCGACTGCCACTACTGGCGTCGAACGGTCAATAATAGAACTCAATGATTCAAGGGAGTTGGCAGCGTTATCATCTGTCACAATAACCCCCTCAAATTCATAATCTGAATATTTGGCTTCGAAGTATTCGACTAGAGAGTCATAGTATTGTTGGCTGTGGATACGCTTGGTATCTAGGTGCTCAATAGAGAGCTTAACTTCGCTTTGAGATTGCTTAAACGCACTATCGATGCCCTTTTGGAAATCCGCGGTCCATTGGTAGGAAGGTTCGTAGGAGTGAAGAACTAGGATTTGTTTAACATCCCAGTCATTAGCATAAATCACAGGAGAAAAAGCGCTAACACACAATACAGCGATTGAGATCAATAGCTTGTACATACCGAACCCTTTTTAAAAGACGGTGTATTGTACTCAGATTAACGCTTTCTCAAAGGATCTTTAGTTCTCGAACCACACTTTATCGAAAGAACCTTGATCTTGTGCCCAAAAATCATGTAACTGTTTAGCAAACCCGACAATATTTTGATCGTCTTGGTTAACAATATCCGATATTAACACTTCATCTTCACTGACGGTCACAATCGCACTCGCCACTACGTCACCGTTTTTAGTGCCGACATATAAGTCATGCTCATCTGACAACATGATTTGGCTCAGGAACTCCAAGATATTGGCCCTTTCGGCTTCATCTTGATACGCACTAGCTTGGTTGAGCGAGAAAAGTACCGTGAGTTTGTGATAATCCACTTTGTGCAATTCATCGATGTGTGAGGGAGTTTGAGCTTGCGGAAGGAGTTGGTAAGTTTTTTGGGAAAGTTGTTTTCTATAGATATCTAAACCTAGAAGGCTCTCTTTTGCGGGGTATGCAATGTCGAGTTGGCTAAATAACCATTGATTTTTCTTTAATGCTATTTCAGGTATTTCGTTATTCATTCTTTTAGTACCTACAGTTAGTATCCCCAAATATCGCAGTTATTTGGAAGACATACGGTCGGCTGAGGCGCCGAGCTACATGCAGAGAGCATACAGAGCATCACCAAGGCCAACAAGTACTTTAAATGCTTCATATTTTTCATTATGTAACAACATCCTTTAAGAACTTAGCGAAAAGCTCTACACTCGTATTCAAGCTTTCAATTTTCCTTATAGTAAACAGAACTATACAAATAAAAAGGACTTCTTATGAAAAAAGCCTTAATAGCAGCCGGTATCATGACAATGTTAGCAGGCTGTTCGGACAACGAGGTTGGCGACGTATCTTTAGGTTTCTTCACAATGAAGGACATTAAGATGTCATCATTAGACGATGACAAAATTCCAGGAGTGACTTGTCACATCGCTTCCATCGAGGCAAACCTCAGCCTTTCTGATCCAAGTGACAGCTCTATTTCTTGCCGCCAAACGGGTGAAATCACGCCTGAAATGATAGCGAAGATTGATAAGAGTAAATCAGGTGAAGTGGTGTTCAAACAGTCGAAAAGTATCTTCTTCAAGACCATGAAAGTTCGCCGTATCTACGACGCTGAGAATCAATCTCTACTCTACTTGTCTTACACAACGAAAGAGACTGAAGGCAGCTTCAAACATAGCTTGTCTACCGTTCCTCTATGGGGCACAGAGGCTTATGTTGATCCTGCGACACTAGTACCAACAGAATAATCAATACGAATCACCTGTACAGACATTGTGCAGGTGATTCAAAATGTAATAAAAATGAAAGAAACAGAAACAAAATGTGATATCATGCGGCAAAATTTTTTCACTGTATTTTTCATATGAAGTTTCCTGGACAGCGTAAATCTAAGCATTACTTTCCAACTCACGCACGTGATCCGTTGGTCAACCAAATTCAACAAACACCTAAACTGCACCGCGCAACGATCGTTGGTGTCGGTCAAACGATTGTTGATATCGAAGCCCGTGTTGACAGCGTGTTCCTAGATAAATATGAGCTGAGTAAAGGTCACTCACTTGTATTGGAAGAAAGTAAAGCCGATGCGCTGTATGAAGAGCTTGTAGAGCGCGGTTTGATCACGCATCAATACCCAGGCGATACTATCGGCAACACACTGCACAACTATTCCGTACTTGCAGACAGCAAATCTGTGCTGCTTGGCGTAATGTCTAAGAAAATTGAAGTTGGCTCATTTGGTTACCGTTACCTATGCCGTACTTCTTCTCGTATGAACCTAAACCACCTACAAACTGTTGATGGTCCAATTGGTCGTTGTTACACGCTAATCACCGAAGATGGCGAGCGTACGTTTGCTATCAACGAAGGACACATGAACCAGCTTCTTCCTGAAAGCATTCCTGAGAAAGTCTTCGAGAAAGCATCAGCGCTTGTCGTGTCTTCATACCTAATGCGTGGTAATCCTGAAGATCCAATGCCAAAAGCGGTACAAAAAGCGATTGAGTATGCAAAAGCGCATAACGTGCCAGTTGTTCTTACGCTTGGTACAAAGTACGTGATCGAAGGTAATGCTGAATGGTGGCAAGAATACCTGAAAGAGAACGTGACTATCGTTGCGATGAATGAAGACGAAGGTGAAGCGTTAACAGGCGAAAAAGATCCACTTCTTGCAGCGAACAAAGCTCTAGAGTGGGTTGACCTAGTACTGTGTACTGCTGGTCCAATCGGCCTTTACATGGCAGGTTACACAGACGAGCTAGCCAAACGCGAAACTACGCTTCCACTATTGCCAGGTAATATCCCTGAGTTCAACAAGTACGAATTCAGCCGTGCAATGCGTAAGCAAGACTGTGAAAACCCAGTAAAAGTGTACTCTCACATTGGCCCATACCTTGGTGGCCCATTAGAGATTAAGAACACTAACGGTGCTGGTGATGGCGCACTTTCAGCTCTGTTACACGACATGGCAGCAAACAGCTACCACTTCGTTAACGTACCAAACTCAGAGAAACACGAGCACGCGTGTCTAACGTACTCTTCACTGTCTCAAATTTGTAAGTACGCAAACCGTGTAAGTTACGAAGTATTAACACAGCACTCTCCTCGCCTTTCTCGCGCATTACCAGAACGCGAAGATAGCTTAGAAGAAACATACTGGGATCGTTAATCCACGTTACTTATTACCTGAGTTACCTTTCCTATCTTAAAGGGCTGCGATATGCAGCCCTTTTTGTATTAAACGTAAATGTGTGCACTTAATGCAAAATCAAATCGAATATTTTGCTCATTGAAGATTTGATCTCGCGCAATGACTCTTCAAATCTGTTATCTTCCAGCACATAATTCCTGTGGTTTGCCTTTACTTAGCAAATTTATACAGTACCATCGCCACGCAAACGTTTACGTACCACCTTTCGGTTCTGATATAAGGATCAAATATGCAGTCTGATATCGATATTTGTCGCTCTACTTCCCTTAAAAACATCAGTGAGGTTGCCAAGCACGCTGGCCTACAAAACAATGAACACCAGCCATTAGGGCAATATAAATCGAAGGTGTCTCTCAAATCACTTGAACGCTTATCAGAGAAACCTGACGGAAAACTGGTTGTTGTGACTGCGATTACGCCCACGCCACTCGGTGAAGGTAAGACGGTAACGACCATCGGGTTAGCGCAAGGGCTTGCCAAGATTAACCAATCAGCAATGGCGTGTATTCGCCAGCCTTCAATGGGCCCAGTATTCGGTGTTAAAGGTGGTGCTGCTGGCGGTGGTTACTCTCAAGTTGCGCCTATGGACGAATTAAACCTTCACCTGACTGGCGACATTCATGCCGTAACGGCCGCTCATAACCTTGCCTCTGCAGCGATCGATGCACGTTTCTATCACGAACAACGTGAAGGCTTAGAAGCTTTTGAGGCGCGCTCTGGCTTGAAAGCCTTGGATATCGATTCCAGCAGAATTGTTTGGAGACGTGTACTCGATCATAATGACCGCGCATTACGTATGATCACTGTGGGTAAAAACGAATCTGATAAAACGATCAACGGTTATGAACGCGAAGACGGATTTGATATCTCAGCGGCCTCAGAACTTATGGCTATTTTAGCACTGGCCGATGACCTTCAAGACTTACGTCAACGTATTGGTCGGGTTGTTCTTGCCTACAATAATCAAGGTCAACCTTTAACCGCAGAAGACTTTGGTGTCGCTGGTGCAATGACAGTGACGATGAAAGACTCCATTGAGCCGACATTGATGCAAACGCTTGAAGGCGTTCCAACCCTAATCCACGCCGGTCCATTCGCAAACATCGCCCATGGCAACTCATCAATTATTGCCGATAAGATTGCGCTAAAACTGAGTGACTTTGTGGTGACTGAAGGCGGTTTTGGTTCTGATATGGGCTTCGAAAAAGCATGTAATATCAAAGCGAAAGCTTCCAATAAGAAGCCCGACTGTGCGGTAGTTGTTGCGACATTGCGTGGGTTAAAGGCTAACTCAGGCTTATATGACTTGAGACCTGGTAATCCACTACCAGATTCAATCTTCAGTGATGACCAAGATGCGCTAATTGCTGGTTTCGAAAACCTAAAATGGCACATCAACAACGTTAAGCAATATGGCGTGCCTACTGTTGTTGCCATTAACCGATTCCCACAGGATTCAGAGCAAGAACTCGCTACGTTGAAACAGATGATCACAGAATTTGATAGCAAGGTAACAGTAGAAGTCAGTGAAGCGTTTGGCAAAGGCGGTGACGGTGTCACTCAACTCGCTCATGCCGTAGTCAAAGCATGCCAGAGTGACAGTGAATTTAAACCACTGTATCGAGCAGAGCAAAGCTTAGAAGAGAAACTTATGGCGGTTGCGGAAATCGGTTATGGTGCGGCGAGCATTACCCTATCCCCTCAAGCGAAACAGCAACTAGCGGAGTTTAAACAGCACGGCTTTAACGAGTTATCTGTATGCTTAGCAAAAACACCACTTTCTATTTCAACAGAAGCACAAGTCAAAGGTGCACCAAGCCAATTTGACGTTCCTGTCAGGGAGCTAAAACTGTGTGCGGGTGCCGGATTTATTTACGCTCTATGTGGCAATGTAATGACGATGCCTGGATTACCAGATAAACCAGCATTCATGTCGTTAGACATTGATAGCAATGGAAATATTGTTGGCCTTAGTTAGACACCTTTATCCAGATAAATATCGAAAAATCGAGATTTAAACGCTTCTTTTTTCGGAACGAAAGTCTATATCGAGCAACCGTTTTGTTGTTGATGGGTTGCTCGATAATCAAGCTCAATTGCACAAAGTTGCAGTAAAACCACAATAATATGCAAAACTTGTCTTAAGTTCTGGGTCAAGATCACATTAAAAACCCTATAAAATATATAGTATTGCGCTGATTCTTTGAGGACAGTGATGAATACAAGTATAAAAAAACTAGTCGGCCAATTTCTGTGCACCGTATTTGCCCTAGGATTAGTCCCTGCCCTCTATATCAACTCTGAATTAGACAGAGTAGAAGCCCAGCACTCGTTAAACATTAAGCAATCTAGCCAAAACCAAATCGAATACAGCTTTCATGAGCTAGCGGTCATCGTTGAGCAGATCTCCGATTCAGTCCCTTCTATAGCTGAATCAAAAACACTTCTGCGTGCAATCAACGAACCATCGACCGTTCATACTGAAGCACTGCAAGATCTTTGGGTTATGTTGGCTCGCGGTCAGAAGTACTATTCTCAATTACGCTATCTTGATTTAGACGGGAATGAAGTCTTCAGAGTTAATTACAAAAATGGTCAAGCCAAGGTCGTACCCACGAACGAACTTCAAGACAAATCGTCCCGTAACTATTTTGAGGTGCTCAAACAATTAAAGGTTGGCGATGTCAGTAGTAAAGGGATTGATCTAGAGGTTGAAAATGGCGAAATTGTTCGACCTTTAGTACCGGCGCTTCGCATCATGTCACCAGTAGCTGATAACAACCACATCATTGGTTACTTCATTGCTAATCTAAATATGCTTGAGATTTATAAGCGCCTTCATTATCAGATTGGTGATTCTTCTGCCGTTCCAATCATCCTTAACAAGACGGGTCACATCATTATGGGTCCAGACCCTTCTGAGTCGTTCGGCCATGTAATTGAAGCGCGTTCAGAACAAACCTACGCCAAACAGTACCCAAAACTTTGGGCAGCGATACAAGACAACACCTCTTCTAGCTATTTTGATGGTAAAAACTGGTATTTTCACGCCAATATCAGCCCGAAGATCAAACAGTTTGAAGGCCCTATCTACATGGTTCTTCACGTCGAAAATCAACAGTTTAATAGCCAATATCAACGCGAAAACCACGCCATCGTTGTACAGATCGTTACCTTAACGATTTTAATCTCAATGATCTCGGCAGGGTTTGTGCTCTGGAACAGAAACCACAAGAAAAACAGTATTGAAAGCCAGTTAGCAAAAGCCGCGATGAACGGTATGTCTGCCTTAGTAATCACCGACCGTAATAACCGCATTATCAAGGTAAACCAAGAATTTACACGCGTAAGCGGCTATGACTTAGAGGATGTTAAAGGTCGTCAACCATCGATGTTTGCGTCCGGTCGATACAATGAAGAGTTCTACATTAAAATGTGGGGCGTAATCAAAGAGAAAGGAATGTGGGAAGGTGAAGTGGTCAACCGCCGTAAAGACGGGTCGTTAATCACCGAAATACTTCGCATCCAAACCATCAAAGACGCTAAAGGTGTGATTCAGTTTTATGTCGCATCGTTTGTTGATATCAGCAAACACAAAGAGCTTGAGAACAAACTTAGAAACTTGAGTGAAAAAGATGCCTTAGCGGGATGCTGGAATCGACGTAAGTTTGATCTTGAGCTGCGTGACGAATGTTCTCGTATTAATCGTTACCCTACCCGCGAGCACTCTTGCTTAGCGATTTTGGATATCGACCACTTCAAACGAATCAACGATAGATTTGGTCATGACTATGGCGATCGAGTGATTCAGACCGTTGCTCAAGTATTGCAACGTGAGTGTCGTGAAACTGACTTCGTTGCGCGTATTGGCGGTGAAGAGTTTGGGGTTATTCTGCCTCACACCACAACAAAAGAAGCTGACTACGTACTTAATAGACTGCGAATTGCGGTTAGCCTTGAGCTAGACAGTATTGTTACCGTCAGTGCCGGTATCACCAACCTAACGAGCGATCCGGCTCTCAACTATAAATGTGCCGACTTGGCGCTATATGAAGCGAAAGCCGCGGGCCGTGATAGCGTATGTTTGTTCTTAGACACAGAGATGAGTGAAATCGCCTAGCTCCAAAGCGTCAGCTAGGCAACCTTCTTGGTTCAATAGCTATCAGTTTGGCGCAGGGTGAAACTCTAACTTATTTCCTTCAACCACGAGAATGCAATCCATCTGAGCAGCGTGAGCAGCTTGTTTACCAAGGTCCGTATCTTCAAATACCACACATTGCTTTGGTTCTAATCCCATACCAAAGCAAGCATCCAAAAACGTATCAGGGTTCGGCTTATGATTTTTGACGTCTGTAGCGGTAACAAGAATATCGAGCTTGCTAAGAATGTTCGTCTTTTCTAGAAGCTGCTCCGCACTCTTGCGCTGGCTTCCAGTACCAACTGCAATCTTTTTGCTACCTAGGTGTTCAAGCAACAAAGAGTGCGTACATGGGATAACATCTCCCTTTTCTTCAATTGCCGCAAATGAAGCCATTTTGAACGTTGACACTGCCTGGGGATCGAGAGACAAACCGTATTTACTGTTTACTTCACCTGCTATTTTGTAGCTCGGCATACCGCCCAAACTATGCAACCAAGATGCTTCAAAATGAAAGCCGAACTCATCAGCTGTCTGCTGCCATGCCTGTACATGCGCTGGCATTGTGTCGATCAACGTACCGTCCATATCAAAGATTAATCCCTCATATGCCGTTAAATCTATTTTCATTGCTGCTACCACTCTTTAAGAAAGTTACTGATACCATAACCAATATTCAGTATCATGACGCTATATTACCGTTCAAAATGGAAGTTTATGTTACAAATATCTAACTCTGTATCCATTCAAGACTGGGAGATCCAGTTAACTGCGATCAGAGCTCAAGGTGCTGGAGGCCAAAACGTCAATAAAGTATCGAGTGCAATACACCTTCGCTTCGATATCAACCACTCCACTCTACCCGATTTCTACAAAGAAAAGTTGTTAGCCTTCAAAGATAGCCGAATTACTAAAGACGGTGTGATCATAATTAAAGCTCAACAATATAGAACGCAGGAACAAAACCGAGAGGACGCGTTAATACGCCTGAAAGAACTGATTTTAGAAGCGACAAAAGTTCAGAAAGTAAGAAGAGCCACTAAGCCTACACGTAGCTCGCAAAGAAAACGTCTAGAGAACAAAAAACAAAGAAGCAATACCAAACAACTTAGAGGAAGAGTGAGCTAGCTGCTTCATTTCCCCTTGGTGCACCCATCACCAATGAAACAACTGCTCTACTCGGTTTACGCCCACTGTCCCCTCTCTATTTCGGTTTTTTGATCGATAAAATCAGCTTAATTAACAGCAGCCGCTCTTCACTAGTGAGTAAACGACTGACCGCGGCGACATCTTCAGCCGTCGCATGAGAAGCGCCTACTATATCCAGAACAACATCCAAATCTGTCACTTTTAGCGTTCTGGTTATTGAACGATATTGAGACATCTTAATATCTGCTTCACCGCGTTCGATTCGCTGATACGTTTTCAAACTCATACCTGCACTAGCTGCGAGCTTTTCTTGTGATAAATTCGCTCGCTTCCTGCGCTCAATCAGTGCCATGATTATCGGCTCTTGTGACATAGGGCTCTCTCCACTAGACAGTTATGACCTAATTTCAGCAAGAAGCAGACCATATTGACTTGCCCATGTTTACATAAGCCATCAAAGGCATATTATTCGAGCCTTAAAAAACCTTACGTTTCATAAACCTCAACGCAAAGGTCAGTGATATGTATTTAGGCGAATAAACTTGGTTTAACCAAGGATGGGAAATATTAGAAATTGCAAATTGCGAACAAGAAAGACGTCGAGTTGGAAATTGCGAATTATTACAAATTAGCGTTTCCTTGCATTAAGCAGACTTTGAATTCAAACACTACCCGTGCTGATATTATTGCAGTTCAGCACAGGCTTCTGACCTACAAAGAAGTGTTGTTACACGCAGAGATGCTTGATGATAAAGAGCTCAAACTGGCCTTTTCTGCGTTAAACCTTAATGAGAAAAGCGTGGCGAAAGGCGGTATTCTCAGTATCAATAAAGCGATTAAAGAAATGGATGAAATAATCGAAAGGTACAGTAGGAAGACCAATGTAGTGTTCACGTAACCACGGACGTCAACATAGCTATATAAACACTATCAAAAACTCAATAATACAGAATCAAAAAAGTCGACATCATCATTCGATGAAACGTCGACTTATTCAAAGTAATCAGCTTCTAGCGTTTAACTGCTTTTCTAACACCAGCGATCAAAATCAGCATACCTAGCAAACCAAATGAAACACTACCGCCGCTACTGCCAGAGCTCGATGGAGTACGCGCGTTCACATAAGCAGTGCGCTTAGCATCGGTAGAGACAAACTTAGGTGTTTCATTACCGGCTACGACACTATCAATCCAATCTTTGTAGTCATAGATTTCTGTGAATACCGATGTGACGGTAGAACTACCACCACAAGTTTCAGGGCCAAAGCTGGTAATACCGACTTGTCTGTAGTCCGAACCATCTAACCAGTAAACTGGGCCGCCAGAATCACCTTGGCACGTACCACCGTATAAACCAGTGAACACGCTGTAATCCCCTCTAAAACAAATCTGATTATCCGTTAAAGCAGAGCCATCGGAAAAAGCCGACGCGCATGTGGTATTATCTACATAGTTAAGCGGTGCTCTTTGTAAAATCGTCGTAGCATCAAAACCAGAACGAGTATCACCATGCCCTACTGCGACGAAGTCATTAGCCACACTACGGTAAGAGTCATTTGACGGTCGCTTAACCACGTCATTAACTGAATCGATATTAAGTGCACTTTCTAGCTTTAGAACGGCAACATCGTTACGCAATAAATCACTCAACGCATTTGAATAATCGCTGCGATAGTAAACTTCGGTTACACGTGCTTTTTGAATATTACCATTCGGGAATTGAGACGTATCTTCAAGCTGAGGAACAACCGTAGTAAATAACTGCCCTTCTTCATTTCCATAAATACAGTGCGCAGCAGTCAGAATATGAGTCGGATTTAAAATGGTTGCGCCACAATAAGCACCTGTCGAGTACACACCATCGTAATCAATACGATCGATGAACAAGCTGGCCATTGAAGGGAAATCGCTAACTGATGCATCGCTGCCATTAACAATATAAGGTGTCACAGTCGCGTCAGGAGAAACTTCGACCGAGTTTTCTGTCGCCATAACACTTGATGTGTAAATCAATGGTGCTAAAAGCCCTAAAACGGCTTTACGAACTGGACTCATTGTATGATTCACATTCATAGATAACTCCTTGTAACCCCTACTACTTATTTACAAAATTGGTGATTAGACACCATAACACTTACTGACCATCATTATAGTAAGTATTTGTAACGATATTGCCACATCTCTCAATTTATAGACGAATTTAACAACCTGATTTCAATTGTTCTATTCTGCCTTGTATACGTTTCAAAAAACAAAAAAGCCTACCGTTAAACATCCCTAAAAAGAGAAGCTAACAATAGGCTTTCGTTATACTTTGTGTTTTCTCTTAAAAGAGATTAGCCACGGTAGTAACGTTGAGGTACGAATGGCATTTTTTCTACTGTCATTGGTAGCTTCTTACCACGAACTTCAGCAAATACTTCTGTACCGATAGCCGCTAGATCAGTACGCACGTATGCCATTGAAACAGGTTTACCCGCGTTAGGACCGGCAGTGCCACTCGTTACCACACCTACTTTGTTTCCTTCCGCATCGAACAGTTCAGCACCTTCACGTACAGGCGCTTTAGTTTGACCCACTAGACCAACACGCTTGCGTTGAACGTCTTTAGTTGCGATTTGTTCAAGGATGATATCAGCACCTGGGAAACCGCCAGCACGCTCACCGTCAGTACGACGCACTTTTTGAATGCCCCATAGAAGGCTAGCTTCTACTGGAGTCGTTGTTGTGTCTAAGTCATGACCGTATAGGCATAGGCCACACTCAAGACGAAGTGAATCACGTGCGCCAAGGCCAATCCACTCTACTTCAGCTTCTGCCGTTAGTTTACGCGCTAGTGCTTCAGCGTAATCGTTCGGTACTGAGATTTCATAGCCATCTTCACCTGTGTAACCACTGCGGCTCACGATGCACTCTACGCCGTCGATATCGACTTTTTGAACATCCATGAACAACATGTCTGCAACGCTTGGTTGGAAACGAGCAAGAACTTCAGACGCTTTCGGGCCTTGAAGTGCTAATAGAGCGCGGTCATCAATCACTTCCATTTCTACATCTGCAGGAAGGTGAGCCGTTAGGTGGTCGATATCTTGTGTTTTACACGCCGCGTTCACAACAACAAATAGGTGATCGCCAAGGTTAGCAACCATAAGATCATCCATGATGCCGCCCTGTTCATTAGTAAAGAACGCGTAGCGCTGCTTACCAGAAGGCAGGTCGATAATATCTACTGGAACCAGAGATTCTAAAACAGCGGCTGCATTTTCACCGTGTAGACGCAGTTGCCCCATGTGAGAAACATCAAAAAGACCAGCAGCGTCACGAGTGTGTAAGTGCTCTTTCTTTACACCTAGTGGATACTGAACTGGCATGTCGTAGCCAGCAAAAGGAACCATTTTTGCACCGACTTCAACGTGAAGCGCATGCAGAGGCGTTTGTAGTAGGTCTTGATTAGCGTGTTCTTGAGTCATTTTATTCTCCATGAAGCGTTGCAGGCTTTCCAAATCGAATCTGCCGCTTATATCTCTATTTAGAGTCGCCTCTAACGATATGGGTTAACGTTAGAAACAGTAGATAGTAAAAAGTGATGTCTTCTATATGGGCTTTTATTACTAGCGATATAAAAAGAGGCTTCTGTATAAAAGCTATACGACTCACTTTCTAAGAATTCACTTCAGTAAACTTCAATCAACATGAGTAAACCGTGTTCACTATAGTAAACAAGCCTGAGTCAGTTTTACACCCTTAACAAGATTAAAACAGCTCAAAATGTGACATTTAACAATTTAAAAACAATTTTCAATCGCATACAAAAACGCGATATTGGTGCTTTTCACACCAATATCGCGTCTTTTGGCAAACGTTAGAAACAAAAGCAAACGTTTGCATTCACTATAAGAAATTCTAACTTTGTTAACTTATTTTGCAGTCACCCACAAAATCAGTGCATCTTCTGTACTAGTAGAAATCAACATATGCCCCATGTTGGCGTCGTAATACATGCTGTCACCTTCGCTCATGGGTACCGGCTCATAGAATTCTGAGTAGAACATCACATCACCAGAGATCACCATCAAGAACTCTTCACCATCGTGGCGAACCCAATCGTTATACTCTTCAAAGGTGCGTGCTCTCACTCGGCTCTTGAACGGCATCATCTTCTTATTCGAAAGTTCTGTCGCCAGCAGTTCATGCTCGTAAGTCGGAGTTGGGTGAGGTTTGCCCTGGCCTGCTTTAGTTAAGTCACGACGTCCTGTGGCAACTTTTTTTCTTGGCGGCTCAAAGAGTTGCGGCATATCGATTTGCAAACCCATAGCCAATTTCTGCATCGCTTGGAACGTCGGTGAGATTTGTTCGTTCTCGATTTTACTCAGCGTAGAGCGCGCCAAACCAGTGCGTTGGCTCGCCTCTTCTAACGTAATGCCCAGCTTGCTGCGGATATCTTTAATACGCTGGCCGAGCCTAAGTGGTTCGATATTCTGATCTAACGTCTCTTTCGCCAACGTTAAAGATGGGTACTCATCATAAATGTCTTCTGACATAGGTCCCTCATTTATTTCTTACTTCCTGTCTATTGATTTCATTGTTGCATGAAGCGCTTTGTTGATTAAAGAGCACACAGGGAAATAAAGCGTGCTCCCTGTAGCAAAACGAGAAAAACTGTTTCCTATTGGAAATTTTTGTTGAAAATTGATTTTATCGGAGCTATGTTATCGACTTGTTAGATGAAGAGATGCTACTTCAGCTTGCAGCAAGTGATAGATTTAACATTTGTAAGAGCTGTTTTTTACCCGAAATTTTTGGGAACCAATTCGTGCTGCATTGACCCTACAACGATCGCTTTGACGCTATGGTCGTATAAATAAGAAGCAACGCACTATTTATACACCTATATAACGCAAACGATACCGATGCAGAAATCAACGTAAGACCTAATGGACTATAAAAACAATCACCATTAGCTTAATGAAAGGTCTCGACAATGAACGCTTATCAAAACCATAGCTTAGACAGTTTTTTCTCTACGAACCTATCTGCGACTGACGACGCAGTATTTGCTGGAATCCAAGCAGAGAACACTCGTCAAAACGAACAAATCGAACTTATTGCTTCTGAGAACATCGTTTCTAAAGCAGTAATGCAAGCTCAAGGCACTTGCCTTACCAACAAATACGCAGAAGGCTACCCAGGTCGTCGTTACTACGGTGGTTGTGAGCACGTAGATACAGTAGAAGCTATTGCGATTGAACGTGCTAAACAGCTATTCAAGTGTGAATACGCGAACGTACAACCTCACTCAGGTGCTCAAGCGAACGGCGCAGTTAAACTTGCCCTACTTCAACCTGGCGACACTATCCTAGGTATGTCTCTTGACGCTGGTGGTCACCTTACGCACGGTGCACGCCCTGCGCTTTCAGGCAAATGGTTCAACGCAGTTCAATACGGCGTAGACCGCGACACTCTTGAAATCGATTACGAAGCGGTACGCGCTCTTGCTATCGAATGCCAACCTAAAATGATTATTGCAGGTGGTAGTGCTATCCCACGCGTTATCGATTTCGCTAAATTCCGCGAAATCGCTGACGAAGTTGGCGCTATCCTAATGGTAGATATGGCACACATCGCGGGTCTTATCGCGACAGGTGCACACCCTAGCCCACTGCCACACGCACACGTTGTAACGACAACGACACACAAAACACTTCGTGGCCCACGCGGCGGTATGATTCTGACCAACCACGAAGACATCAATAAAAAGATCAACTCTGCAGTATTCCCAGGCCTACAAGGCGGCCCACTAATGCACGTAATTGCGGCTAAAGCTGTCGCATTTGGCGAAGCACTTGGCCCAGAATTTAATACTTATATTAATTCAGTGATCGATAACGCAAAAGTTCTTGCTGAAGTGTTGCAAACTCGCGGTTGTGACATTGTGACTGGCGGAACGGACACGCACCTAATGCTGGTTGACCTTCGTCCTAAGGGCTTGAAAGGTAACGTAACTGAAGAAGCATTAGAGCGTGCTGGGATCACATGTAACAAAAATGGCATACCATTCGACTCAGAGAAGCCTATGATTACTTCGGGTATTCGTTTAGGTACGCCAGCTGGAACCAGTCGTGGTTTTGGCACTGAAGAATTCAAACTTATCGGTGAATGGATCGGTGATGTTCTTGATGGCTTAGTTGAAAGCCCTGAAGGCAACGCTGAAGTTGAGCAACGTGTTCGCAAGCAAGTTAAAGAGCTTTGCAAACGCTTCCCTCTTTACCGTTAATCCGTTTTTAAGATTTAAATTAAAACCTCATAAATTTTTGGAGAATAAGCAATGGACAATACACTTAAGTTTGCAGACAGCCACGAGTGGGTAAAAGACAACGGTGACGGTACTGTAACTATCGGTATTTCTGAGCACGCTCAAGAGATGCTAGGTGACGTTGTGTTTGTTGACCTGCCTGAAACTGAAGACGAAATTGAAGCTGGCGAAAGCTTCTCTCTAGTTGAGTCAGTTAAAGCTGCTTCTGATATCTACGCGCCAATCTCTGGTGAAATCGTAGAAATCAACGAAGAACTAGAAGATAGCCCAGAGCTAATCAACGAAGAACCTTATGAAGGTGGTTGGATTGTTAAAGTGAAGATGTCTGATGCGTCTGAACTAGACAACCTTAAAGATGCGGAAGAATACCTAAGCTCTATCGAAGAAGACTAATAGGTAACCTCATTACGATAAAGCTGCTCTTGTGAGCAGCTTAATTTTAGGGGCTAGCTCACGGCTCCAGAGAGAAAGTAGAACGATATCATGACTGAATTACTTCAAAGCCAATTACTGAAAGACTTGGGTACACAAAACGAGTTTGTTGCTCGTCATAACGGCCCAAATAAAGCAGACCAGCAAAAAATGCTTGAAGCGATCAACGCGACTAGCCTAGACGCACTGATCGACGAAACGGTTCCTGCACAAATCCGTCTTGAAAAACCAATGACACTTGCTGCGCCACTGAGCGAAATGGACATGCTGACCTCTCTTAAAGAGATCGCTAACCTAAACCAAGTGAAACGTACTTTCATTGGCCAAGGCTACTACAACACATTCACTCCAAACGTTATTCTACGTAACGTTTTAGAGAACCCAGGCTGGTACACAGCTTACACACCATACCAACCAGAGATTTCTCAAGGTCGACTTGAGTCTCTGCTTAACTACCAACAAATGGTAATGGACCTTACAGGTATGGAAATCGCGAACGCGTCTCTTCTTGACGAAGCGACAGCGGCTGGCGAAGCAATGACACTGTGTAAGCGTGCTGGTAAAAGCAAGAGCAAAGTATTCTTCGTTGCTGACGATGTTCACCCTCAAACACTAGAAGTTGTTAAAACTCGTGCTGAGTACATCGGTTTTGAAGTAATGGTTGGCGCTCTTGAAACACTTCCAGAGCAAGACGTATTTGGTGCTTTAGTTCAATACCCTGGCACAACAGGCGAAGTTCGTGATCTAACAGACATCATTGCGAAAGCTCAAGCTAACAAAACACTAGTTACAGTGGCTACTGACCTACTTGCTTCTGCTCTACTTAAGCCTGCGGGCGAAATGGGCGCAGACGTAGTTATCGGCAGCGCACAACGTTTCGGTGTTCCTATGGGTTACGGCGGTCCACACGCTGCATTCATGGGGACTCGTGAAAAGCATAAGCGTACAATGCCAGGTCGTGTAATCGGTGTTTCTATCGATACTCACGGTAACCAAGCGCTACGTATGGCGATGCAAACTCGTGAGCAACACATCCGCCGCGAAAAAGCGACATCGAACATCTGTACAGCTCAAGCACTTCTAGCAAACATGGCGTCTTTCTACGCGGTTTACCACGGTGCAGAAGGCCTACGTACTATCGCTCGTCGTACACACCACATGACAGCTATCCTAGCAGCTGGCCTGACTAAAGCAGGTTACGAGCTAACGAATAACAGCTTCTTCGATACCATCACAATCAATTCAGAAGATAAGACAGATGCACTGTACGCGAAAGCGCAAGCAGCAGACATCAACCTTCGCCTTCTTAAAGGTAAGATCGGTATTAGCTTAGATGAAACAACAACGATCGACGACGTGAACGCATTGTTCGCTATCTTCGACGTGAAAGAGGACGTTCAAGCACTTTCTTCTGACATTGCATCAAACGAGTTTGCAGCAATTCCAGAAAACTGCCGTCGTGAATCTGAGTTCCTAACTCACCCAGTATTCAACACGCACCACAGCGAAACGCAAATGATGCGTTACCTAAAACAGCTTGAGAACAAAGACTTCTCACTAACGCACGGCATGATCCCACTGGGCAGCTGTACGATGAAGCTGAACGCTGCCGCTGAGATGATCCCAGTAACATGGCCTGAGTTTGGTTCAATTCACCCATTCGCACCTCTAGAGCAAGCGGCTGGTTACACTGCACTAGCGAAAGATCTTAAAGAGAAGCTATGCGAAATCACCGGTTACGACGATTTCTCACTACAGCCTAACTCTGGTGCATCTGGCGAATACGCAGGTCTAATCGCGATTCAACGTTACCATGCAAGCCGCGGTGAAGCTCACCGTAACGTTTGTCTGATCCCAAGCTCTGCGCACGGTACTAACCCTGCAACAGCATCAATGGTTTCAATGAAGGTAGTAGTTGTTAAGTGTGATGAAGATGGCAACATCGACATGACAGACTTAGCTGCGAAAATCGAGAAGCACAAAGAAAACCTATCAAGCATCATGATCACTTACCCTTCTACGCACGGCGTATACGAAGAGCAAGTGAAAGAAGTGTGTGAACAAGTACACGCAGCGGGCGGTCAGGTTTACCTAGACGGCGCGAACATGAACGCTCAAGTAGGCCTAACTTCGCCTGGCTTCATCGGTTCAGACGTATCTCACTTGAACCTACACAAAACATTCTGTATCCCACACGGTGGTGGTGGTCCGGGTATGGGTCCTATCGGCGTTAAATCGCACCTAGCACCTTTCCTACCAGGTCACATCGAAAACGGTGTACAAGGTTCTGACTACGCGGTATCAGCTGCAGATCTAGGTAGTGCTTCAATTCTACCTATCTCTTGGGCTTACATCGCAATGATGGGCGAACCTGGCCTAACAGACGCAACGAAAGTAGCGATTCTGAACGCGAACTACGTGATGGAAAAACTACGTCCTCACTACCCTGTTCTTTACCGTGGTACTAACGGCCGCGTAGCGCACGAATGTATTATCGATATTCGTCCACTTAAAGAAGATACAGGCATCAGCGAAGAAGATATTGCTAAGCGTCTAATGGACTTCGGTTTCCACGCGCCTACGATGTCTTTCCCAGTAGCTGGCACACTCATGGTAGAGCCAACTGAATCAGAAGATTTAGAAGAGCTAGACCGTTTCTGTGAAGCGATGATCGCAATCCGCCACGAAATGGCAGCAGTGAAAAACGGTGAATGGCCACTAGACAACAACCCTCTAGTGAACGCACCACACACACAAGTTGACCTAGCTGGCGCAGAATGGGATCGCCCTTACTCTCGTGAACTTGGTTGTTTCCCATCGAAAGCAACGAAGAACTCGAAGTACTGGCCTACAGTTAACCGTGTAGACAACGTATACGGCGACCGTAACCTAATCTGTTCTTGCCCAAGCATCGACAACTACGAAGACTAATTCGTAGCGGCGCTTAGCAGCAAAACGTAACAAAAGGCGAACCAAACGGTTCGCCTTTTTGTTGTCTGAAATTTGAGTCCAACAAATGCATTGACCTTAACGTAAGGGAAAGGTTTAAGGTGATATGACATTCACGACAAATTAGGAATCAATTATGGGATGTTGTAACAAAGCGCCAAAAGGTGGTGCTCCTCTTGGCTTGCTTCTAAAAGTCACGCTTGGGATTGGGCTTTTGGTGTTTCTGCCGGCTTTGTGGCAGTAAGTTCAAAACAAAGAAGTGATTGTATGGACGAAATAGAAAGCGCCAAGTTGATTTTGGCGCCATAGTCGTTTGTTATGTTTCTCGTTCGAGTTCTTCATGAAATCTGCGCCATAGGGGTTTGAGTTGCCGCTTAATAGTTTTACTCTGCATCGTTTTTGCAGCCCTTAAACCATATGTAACAAAATTTCGACCACCTAGGTGGGTATAACGACTGTATAATTTACGTTTATATAAATCTTTCTCAGGTAAGCCTTTAGTCAAACGAACAGCGTTATATTTGTCCATTGTTCTTTTAGCTAAACGAATTCCACATTTCATTTTTTCTGAGTATCTAGCCAACGACGAAGAGCGAATATAAGCATTTTCACCATCAAACATAAAACCTAGGTATTGAAGCATTTGGTCTGCTACTAAAACGTCATTTTGATATTTGAATGTTCTTAATTCTGTTTTCTTTGTGTTAATAGTTACTTCTAAACTTTTGACGCGCTCTTGAGCAAAACCAGCTACTTTATCTCTGAGCGGTGCTGGAACAATAAATAGCATATCATCGCAGTAACGATAATATTTACCACCATGTATATCCATGTACTTTTTCATTTCAGCATCAAATTCAAACATGTATATATTTGATAGCAAAGCACTAATTGGTGAGCCCTGAGGGACACCGAACGAGTTTTTATTTGGTTTTATAAGTTTCTTTTTCCTAACAACATCTCGAAACTCCTGAGCTGTACAAACCCGAGTTCGTCCATTTTTAGGGTTGTTTGGTGAAATACCAAATTCCTTATATAGATCAACTTTATTTACTTGTGAGAACTTAGTGATTGATTTGAATACATTAAAGTGATCTGGTGGTAGTTTTTCTTCACCGAGTAAATTAGCCCAACTTTGTTTCAAAAGAGAATGATCTAGAGTGTCAAAAAATTTAGAAAAGTCTAACGCTACTGCGCTACATTCACCCATTTTTTTAATTTGCTCGAATGCCTCGAAAGCAAAATCAATATTACTTTTTCCTAAACCACGAAAAGCAAGGATGCAATCTGATAACCCTGCGCTTTTTAATCTAGATTCGTACTTTCTACTTAATAGATTGGCATAGTAAGCATAGATGTGGCTATCCACATGTGCTGAGTAAGCAATTGGACGCTCTTTAACTGCAATATCAATTTTCCGCGTTTTTTTGTCTTTACTTATTTTTTTTGATTCAACAGCATAGTTGATTAAAGGAAAGAACGCGTGTTTTGACACAAGGTCAGGATTCGTTACAAGGTTACGAGCTTTTTTTAAGCTGATTGGTAAATCGAAATGTAGATAACCACGACTTCGATACCAAAGAGGTATATTTGATGACATTTAGATTCTCTAGCAAAACCGAGGCAGACTTAGAACTGCGGCAATTCCTTACGCCTTACCTCGGCTTAACCAAGTTGTTAAAACAACCATCCACGAGCCCGTAGGCTCTAGCCGCGTCATGTTAGAAATGGATTATACTGTAACTATAACCGTGGAGGTATCTATGAAGACCCTATTCCAGTTCCTGCTGTCTATCTGCTCAGCTTGCCTTGTGGGCATACCGATTGGACTTGACAGCCTGTTAAGCTCCTTTTGATCAACGACTTATTTGCCCCTATCAAAAGCAAGTTCATATTACGCCTATAGGAAACAGAATGCAATACAGCCAATGGAAACATAACGCCCAATTAAGGTGTGAAGCACGCTACCACGATACTCACTTTGACCACCGTAATTACTGAAACTAACTCAAACCCAAGTGCCAAGCGTACTGAATCACTCTTAAATTTTTTGTTAGGCATTACTTACTTGGGGTAGTTATGTATTGAACTTCCCAGCCTAAACTTTTACATGACTCGACAATTTGAGTTGGTTGAACCTCATCTTCATATTGCAGGGCTTTCGAGAGCTGCCCATCTATTTCTCGATCTGCTAGGAGTACAAGTTTAGAGCAAAACATATCGTATCTTTTCCTGACGAGGTATCGCCCAAAACTGCACTTACTATAAATTTTCTCTGTTGTTTCCACCCCAAATGAACTTCTAGTAGCAAGTGCCATTAATTGATATACCCCGAAGAGAAATGCTGAAACCACCCCAAGAACTCCAAAATAAACGGAAAGATTTCCCGTAGAAATCGTAAATATTGAGGAAATGAAAACGATCATTAATACAATTTTGTATAGTGGCAAGGTTGTAGTAGCTAGGGCATGCATCCAAGTATAATCTTTGATTTTTATTTCCGTCGAAAACCTCATTAACTTAGCATGCTCATTTCCTGTCAACTTATTTGGTCGATTAAGAAGAATAACTTTGGATTTGTCTTTCAGAAAGTCGTTTAAGGTGATTTCTCTTACATCATGAGACTCTTCATTGTTGTCACTTTTTACCGCTTCAAGAATTTTATTGTTACTGGTAGCAATAGCGACATGGCTCCATTCGCCACCAGTCCCCAACCTAATAACCTTACTTACGAATCCACTAGATTGAGTTGCTAATATATCTCCAGCTTTCATTACTTCTCACTTTCAGTTATTTAGACATAGTTGCTTGTAATGCTTAACGCCGCGTTAAGTAGTGAGCAACACAACCACGAAACCTAACCATGCCACCGTAAACACTATACTTGATTCAAACTAAAAATGCCGAGCGTTGCGAATCTGTCTTAAACGCTTTGTTATACATTATTTCGACCGCATATCTAAATGGTATCTAAAGAAGTCTAGTGGTTTTATCAGTACAAATGACCAAGCTAAAAGAGCAACTGCGGTGACTTGCGTATATGGAGGAGTTATCCCAGAGAAGTAAGCTGGAAATAGACCTATTAACCCTAAAGGCATAAGAAAAGTACCTAAATATGGCTTTATTTGAGCATTATAGCCCAACAATCGCTCCGCAATAACAATAAAAAATACAACCACAACACCTATGATAATACCTAGAAAAAATGCTGCTATGTAGCCCCAAACCAACCCTAGATTTTGGACGAAATATTCTCCAAATTCTGCAATTAACGAGCAAATAATGGCAGGTATAAAAATCTTCGTAGATAAGTCATCTACTGCTTTCGCATATGTACTACCAAAGGTTTCCACGAATCAAAAATCTCCATAATGTATAACGCCCAATTAAGTTGTGAGCAACGCTGTCACCTTACCCGAACACTTCACCTTAATCACTAAACTAACTGAAACCGAAAGTGCCGAGCGTTGCCAATCAGCTTGAATTGCTTGTTATATGCGTACTCATTTAGACCACTGAAATTACAACGCGCTCGTTGTCCGCTGTATCTTCCACTTCCAGTAAAGTTCCTTCCGTCTTAGCATCCTTTAACGCATTTACTAAGGCTTCTAGTTGCTCACCATTTTCGTCGAATTTAGATGATATGTTCTGAGGTATGATATTCGCTACGACTTTGGCCAAACCAAGGGGAATAGACAAGCTGTCTTGCAACTCACCTGAATCACAAGAATAGGTATCGATTTTTAGTTTTCGCATACTAGACCTCTCACCGACTATATGAATCAACTAGAATACGTTACCTTTGAAATATATCTGTGAGCGAGATTAAGGGTTTGAAAGCCTAGAGCATATAACGCCGCGTTAAGTGGTGAGCAACGCTACCACCTTACCTAAACCATTGTGCCGTAAACACTAAAGTTGAATCAAACCGAAAATGCCAAGCGTTGGAAATGATCTTCACCCGATAAAATGGACACCCTATTCTCTTTAACCCGTCACGATTTCATACTCATGTGGGGTTCGATATCCGAGACTTGAGTGCAGTCTACAACGGTTATAAAAATGCTGGATATAACCGGCAAGTTTATCTCTAAGCTGCTTCTCACTTTTAAAACTATTTTTCCTAATTATGTCGCCTTTGAGCGTATGGAAGAATGACTCCACCTCCGCATTATCGGTGCAATGACCTGGACGATTCATACTTGGGACAATTCCATTTTTTGATAATAAAGCTTGAACTTCATGGGCTCGATATTCAGAGCCTCTGTCGGTATGAAACAATAAGCGCTCTTGTGGCTTTCGATTTCTAATGGCCATTCTCAACGAACTCATCGTTAGCTGTGTACTCTTCTTACTACCAAGCGACCAACCGACGATTTTACGTGAGTAAAGGTCGATAACGACGGCTAGATACATCCAACGTTTACCTTGCTTTATATACGTTAGATCTCCAGACCATTGTTGATTAACTGCCGTTGGTTTTGGTGTGTCTTTTTTAATATTCTTAATTGATTGATAGAACCGATGTAGCTTGGCCATTTTCATGTAAATGCGATAACTTCGTGCTCTTAGCCCTTGCTCTCTCATGATCCGAGCCACACGCTTGCGGCTAACCAAAACGCCTTGGCGCCTCAGTTCTGCATGAACTCGTGGGCTGCCGTAAGTCTCTCGACTCTGGGTAAACACTTTAATTATACGCTTCTTCAAAGCCTGCTCTTCTTGATCGTAGCGGCTTGGTTCTCTATCAAGCCATGCGTAGTAACCCGACTTAGAAACAGATAGAAAACGGCACATCAATACAATGGAATAACGCGTTTTGTAATGGGCTATGAATCGGAATTTTGTCGATTTTCTTGGGCAACGAATCGTTGCCACTTTTTTAGCAAGTCATTCTCGAGCTTAAGTTGTTCATTCTGACGTTCGAGCTCTGCAATCCGACTAGACTCAGTTTTCTGGTTCGGGATCTGAGTCCTTTTCTTACGTTTATCTTCCATAATAACCCCTTCTCTATAGTCCTTTCGCCATTTAGAAAGCATATAAGGGTGGATATCTAATGATAGCGCCACGCTTTTAACTGTAGCTCCTTCTCGAAGCGAAAGTCGGACAGCAGTTACCTTAAATTCCGTAAGATATTGTTGAGTTTTTTTACCTGATTTATAAGCTGGCATAAACACCTCCAATTACTATTGAAGGTGTCCACTAGATCGGGTCAACTACAGAGTCACTCTTAAATTGTTTGTTAGGGCACTACTCTCAAAGATGACCACTTTACTAGCCACCCTTTTGAATTTACACGACTTTTAAACGTTTCTTGTGACCTTTTCGGGTTATGTGTGACACAGTAACCAAATAATGATTCATACCCAAAAGCTGATATGCATTCGTACTTTTCAGGAACAACTTGTCGGATACCAATTGCCGTTTCTTTCTCTGGCCAGTAGCTCATAGCGTCTAGTGAACTTGTATAAGGTAAGTCACCATTGCGAGTGTGCATTATTGCCTGATTTCGAACTTGCCAGTTAATTTCCGGCATTAGCTGCTTAAGCTGAGCTTCATAGTATAAATATGCATTATGATCTCGCTCGTCAGGTGCGAAATAGATAACATCCGCATCATTCAATGGTGTCGCCACCTGAAAACCATGTAATGCATCCCACACAAGATTTCGGACGAAACCTGCTGCAATATAGCATTGAGGTAAACCCAATTGAGATACACACTTCAAAGCGTTAACTCTAACTGGATCTTGTTTGATTAATTCTACGATTCTGTCCATTTCGTCCTGTGCCCTAACGCCCTGTTAAAGTGTGAGCAACGCAATAGCGAAGTTCCCGCAAACCACCTTAAACACTAAACGCAACGCATAGTAAAAATGCCACGCGTTGCGAATCACTCTTAAACAGATTGTTAGGCATCTTTTCTCGCCATCAGAATATTTTTTTCCACAAGCTTTCCAACCTAGTCCCAACAATAGCCTTCGCAATGTTATCTAAGCCACGTACCATAACGTACAGACCACCTAGAATTTGAATTCCTTCTGTAACACCTAAGATTTCATAGTCAAAATTGGGGATAAAAACGTAGTATGACATTAATACCCCAACACAAAACTCAAACGTTCCGTACGATAGCCGATAATTTTCACGGTACCAAAAAAGCATAACACCCAATACGGGCAAACCTATTAACGTTCCCCAAACTGATATTGTTTCAACTATTTGGTTTATATTGGAGTAGAGTAAACTCGCTAGAATTGAAGTAACAATACCTAATGTAAAGCTGATGGTTAAGTAGCGTTTCTGAGAGGAAACAACCTTCGCAGCCTTATCTTTTATATCCTCATTTATTGACTCATATTTACTTTGCTCCAGAAACGCTTCACCAGAAATAACGTCAACCTTAAAATCACTTAAGAAGAAAGCTAACGCTCTATCATTTGTAACTACGCAAGGTGAATTAGCCGTATTTTTTTCTGCATATTCAAGTGCTAGCCTAACAGTCTCAAAGTCTGTTCCATTCAGACGTTGAGCATTTCTATCTGATGGGTTAAACCTAAATTCATAGTCTGAAGATGCACTTTCAATGGCAACTCTACCTCTATCAGCAGATAACAACAGCAAGGTAGTAATGTCACGCCATCGACTCCCTTTCCCTGCGAGACTAAGTTCATCAAAAACAGCTCTAGGGATTATTAGGTTATGCTTAGATCCCCTAGATAAAACTTCTGGGTTTTGAATCAATACATTTGTATCAATAATGAATTTTGTTGACATAATACTCCTGATGCCTAACGCCCAATTAAGGTGTGAAGCACGCGACCACTGCACTCGATTTGACCACCGTAAACACAAAACTCAAACCAAACCAAACCAAACCAAACCAAAAATGCCAAGCGTGCTGAATCACTATTAAATTGTTTGTTAGTTTTCAGTGAAATGGACGATTTTTGTATTTATTCCTAAAAACTCATAAGCAGCCGACGCTTTATGAACTAGACCATTATCCCGACAAAAGAATAGCTCGCAAAAAGAAGCTAACCCAGCATGGGTCATGTCACTAAATGAAGCATTAAACCTGGGAGTTTTTTGCATCTTAGAATCTCGATGAAACCCAAGGAAATTCAATTGGTGATATATGGCATTTACTTTTTCTACTGTTGATTTTTCGTTACCAAAATTAGCCTCATATTTTCGAAAATTAATACCAAAGAAATCCTCCAAGGACTCCGATTCGAGGCCATGTTTTTCAAATTCGCTTTGCAGCAACTGCCAGATTTGGTTTATTACGTTCGGACCTTTAATGTTGTTTAGCGTTTTGGGACCTACACCAAAATGACTTTCAAAGTCTCTCACTGCCGCAACACCAGTATTGTCCATTTGTTCACTAATTGTCGAGTATTGTGCTTTGAGGATCTCAGGCAAGCTCTCGATTAGCTGCAGTTGCTCGGTTGTTATTAATGGGTTTTGCTTGAACTCTTCCAACGATGATTGAAGTAATCCTGCTAACTCATCGGTTCCTTTTTCAAAAATATGATTGTAAGACTCATCTTTTCTCCCACCATAGAATTTTTGGAGCATGGCTGTTAAGCCATACCCATATTCTGGCTTGTCTTCGCGGTTAAGTAAGTAATGCTCATAAAGTTTAAAGACATCAACTTGCTGAAGTTCTGCTTCTCCTGTAACACGATTATCTTTGGTTACTGGTACTAGATACTTGGCGCCAATATCACTTAGTACAGCAAGAAATGAATCTTCGTAACCTTTAGACTTGTATATCTCGTTTAATGACTCATAAGAAAACACTGGAGTAATACGATGCTCAGAAAGCAATTCTTTGACATTATGAGGATCTCCCTTAGTCATCAAGTCTAAGATGTTGTGATCTAAATATGCTTTCAACTTGACCTCCGAATCATAGTGAAAACTAACAGTTCTTAGACAGAAAAATTCTGCATTTAAATATAGAATTTTTCTATCTAGTTTCTTATGCCATCAATTGTACTAAATTTAGTTCTTCCATAACAGTGACTTATGATGTGCGCATGGAAATTCAACAAGCAAATATAGAAACTTTCTATCTAGTATGATTCACATTAAAATCATCAGGTTATGTACATAGAAACAGTATCTAACACCATGCAAATCTGGCGTTCTTCCAGAGCAAATTAGCCCCTGTAAATCCAATGCTTGACCCTATACGGTAAGGTGTTTATATTGTCGCCCGCCCAACGGGGCACATCCTAAAATGCACACCGGCCATCCTGCCATCATTCGTGTATTTATATTGGTGTTGTGAACTTCCATGCTAACGAAATTTCGTCCTTTTACTCGTGAATCGGGTGCGCTTATGCATCTTTCGATTCCAATCATTTTGACTCAAATAGCTACCCAAGCGATGGGATTTGTCGATACGACAATGGCTGGCCAGGTAAGTCCTGCCGATCTCGCCGCTATTGCACTTGGCACCAGCCTTTGGATTCCTGTGTTGCTGCTACTGCGTGGCGTGATTATGGCGTTAACGCCAGTCGTTGCTTACCACCGTGGTGCTCGCGACTTCCAAAGTATCTCTGTCGAGTTTTTCCAAATGGTATGGCTTGCATTAATTGCGAGCGTGCTGCTCATCGCTTACCTCGTAAGTGCTAAACCGATCTTAGAATGGATTGGGGTTGCCGCTGAGATCATCCCTATTGGTAGCGATTATGCGTTTGCCCTAGCCTTTGGTGTACCGGGTATTGCCCTGTTCTACACCTTGAACGGCTTCTGTGAAGGTATGAACAACACCAAAGTGCCGATGATCATTTCGGTAATTGGTTTGCTGATTAACATTCCAGTCAACTACGTGCTTATCTACGGTAAGTTTGGCTTCCCTGAAATGGGCGCTGTGGGTTGTGGCTGGGCGACGAGCTTGGTGTATTGGCTAATGTCGGGCATGCTGTATTCCTACATTAAAGGTCATCACCACTACAAGACGATTATTAGTTTTACAGACGCTAAGCCAAAAGCAAAAGAGATGCTTCACCTTCTAAGGTTAGGTTTGCCTATCGGAATGAACATCGCGGTATGTGGCAGCATCTTTGCGGTTATCGCATTGATGATCGGCCGTATTGGTGCCGAGAATGTGGCAGCGGCGCAAATCGCTCTCAATATATCGAGCCTAACTTATGTGATCCCGATGAGTATCTCGTTTGGCATTACGATTCGTGTTGGACACGCTTTGGGTGAAAAAGATGAGCTTGGCGCGATTGAGCGCAGTAAAGTCGGTATTTTGGTGGCAGCATTAATCTCATTGCTTTCGGTAGCGATGTTCCTACTGTTCCCTGAATTAATCATTAGGCTTTACACCACTGACCCAGTAATCAGTGCAACAGCGGCAGTGTTATTGACCTTTACCGCTATGTACCAATTCAGTGATGCTCTGCAAACCTCTGCAAATGGTGCTCTGCGTGGCTATAAAGATACCAAGATCCCGATGATCTTAGCTATCGCTTCATACTGGGGCTTAGCGTTACCACTGGGTATGGTGTTGGGCTTAACAGATCACATTGTTCCTGCAATGGGTGAAGAAGGCTTTTGGATTGGTATTCTAACGGGCTTAAGTGTGTCAGCAGCTCTCATGCTACTTCGCTTACGTTACGTGATTAAGAAGCGTGACTTGCCACCAGCAGATGCGGTAACGGCAAATTAAGAGAAACCAATAAACTGATACAAAAAAGCGCGTTATTGCCATTGGCGATAACGCGCTTTTTATTCGAAGTCTAAAAATCAGTTACAGGATTCGGTTTAACAATTGTTGTTCACAATACGAACTGTACACTCACATCCTTCATCAGGACATTGGCTGCCATTTGTTCGGCCAAAAGAGTCATAAAGAACAAAGCAACCTTGGCGCGTCTCTAGATCCGCATCCGTTATGTTCGTGCTATCTAATTCAGCTTGGGTAAAGTCGTATTCATACCCGATCACAGTGTGTCGATTACCAAAATCAGAAGTTAAGCTGTCATCATCTGATAAGGTCATAAAATCGATCATCGTCAATTTGTCGCCCGACTCCCCTCGGCTTTCCGGACAAAGTGTGCCCCAGTCAACCTCAACACTGCCGATACCAAAATCGATCACATAGTTGCTCTGATCTCCTGGGTTTGATGCATCAGGGTTAAGCCCAGCGATAATAGCTTTAGACGTTACCTGTGTGATTACTCCTTCCATTGCACCCGCAACACCCTCAAGTACCGCTTCTCTCGCCGACTCTTGGATATTAAGAAACCTCGGCGCTGCTGTTACAGCAATAATACCGATTATCACGATCACAACGATTAATTCCATTAACGTAAAGCCGTTTTTCTTCATAACACCCACATCATGCGACAACTTAAAATTAGATAGCTCAATCATTAGATAACTTAATGAATTATCATTAACTATACATCCTGAATAACACACTTAAAACTCAACTTAGAGCGTGATAACACAGTCAACCTCAAATCATTTTATATACATTAAGTTGATATAATTCTTTGAAGCGTTATCACACAAGGGTTAAATCGAGTTTTCTACATGTAGTTCTGTTGAGTTAGCTGAGGCTAAACAAGGATCGATTTTAGTCCAAATATTTGAGCTAGCGCATGAAAGACTAAATAGAGAATGTATACAGATAACGCCAAGGCGAACCAATTGGTCCGCCTTCATGTTTCAAGAGTCGTACTTAGAAAATCGAGCTCAACAAGCCATATCTATCGATTGATCGCCAGATATGAGCCTGCAGCAATCATGATGCCACCAGCACTTTGGTTTAACCGTTTATGCGCGCGCGGGGTTTTAAGCAAAGTCACCATGCGCCCCGCTCCCATCGCAATCAGCATCAAGCCAGCCATTAGTGCAATAGAAGCTAATACAGAAACTAAGACGATGTCTTGTGAACGCAAAACCGTTAGATCAACGAACGTTGGTAAAAACGAAATATAAAACAGAATCACTTTAGGGTTTGACGCTGAGATCAGAAAACCTTGCGCGAAGCTAGCAAGTTCTGATTTCTGACTTTTTTGGGCTGCATGCTCTGCCGAACCTTGCACTTCAGGTAAGGCCTTAAACATTTTGTACCCGAGGTAAATAAGGTAAGCTGCGCCGACATAACGAATGACCTCAAAAGCAAATGACCAGTTCTCCGCAATGGTTGCTAAACCAAAACAAGCAAGCGCTAGATAAATAAGATCACTGCATATCATGCCTAAAGAAAGGGAAATGCACTTTCGCCATCCATCGACCATTCCACGAGCCAAAATCGCAAACACACCGGGCCCTGGAGTAATGCCAAATATAAACATGGCAATAAAGAATGTAACCGCACCTTCAAACGACATTGGCTTGTCCTTATTCATAGCTCAACATGATATTTGCTGAACGTAACATGCGTCCTTAAAGGGAGTAAAGAAACTATTCACCGATCCTTTACTTGCGGTATCAAGGCGTTTAAATCTGCTTTTATTACTCGCTTAGAATATTCACCTAATGACAGTCGCTCGCTAATTAAAAACGTTCAAAACCTTTAATACTAAAAAAGCGAACCGTATGGCTCGCTCTTTATACTTCAGCTTCAGTTGAAAAGAAACTTATCTAGTTCGCGATTGGCGACAGTAACTTAGGGTTTACGACTAAGTTTCTCACACCGTGTGCGTGGTCTTCATTAAAGTCGTTCCCCTCACACCAGCTACCAACCGTTGCGATGTTCACTTTCGCCACTTGTGGTCTCACGCTCCATGTTACTTGGAACGGTGAACCTTGTTCGTTGTAACCTGGGCCCGTAGTCGAGCCTGCATATTGAATGGCAGAACCTGTATTTTGTGGAATGTTCGTGGCTTGGTGCAAACCATTCACTTTAGAGTGCTTAGCTAGCTCTTCAAAGTCGAGCGCTTTGTTATCATTCACTAAGACGTAGACTTGGGTTTCTACACGTAGCTGAGGGTTAGTAATTGCATCATTGAAACACGCCCCTAATGTTTCACCCGGCTCCACTTGTGCCGTTGAGTACACATAATGCACTTCGATAGTATCACCAGAATGAAGTGAACCATGGTCACTCGGGCAAATATCCTGACCGAATGGCTTCAGTTCTGCCTCACTTAGCTTACCCGTGTATTTGAATCCACTTTGGAAACCTTTGCCGTCACCACTACCCGCATACTGGGTAAACTCACCACCTTTGTGCTCTGCATTTTTATGAAAGTGAATATTACATAAGTTCATCGCGGTTGAGTCTGGTGCATTTGAGAACAAGCGCTCGTTAGTACCTTCAGATGAACCCAAGTCACGCGGCGCTTGTGGACCAAAGCCTTTACCTTGCGTATTTTCCGACAGTTGCGCTCTTTGCTCTGCTATCACACTGTCTGAAACCGCTTCATGACTGGCATCTGACGCACTTGCTTGCGTGGATAACATAACCATGGCGACGCTTAAAAACACACTTTTGTTTTTCATATCTCTTCCCTAGACTCTTATTTACTAAACCTAACTGACTGTGTCACAACAGCATATTACTATGCTCACGAGTGAATATAAGACATTGTCTTTGTAAGATTAGATTTCAATGCTTACTTTGGGAGAGTATTCAAACCCTTAGTGCATATAACAAGATCAATAGGTTAAATACGGCGACTCCCTTCCATAACAAGTAAATACCGAGCTGCGCTAACCTGCCCCTTACTCAAATCCCACTCTTATTGTGTTAGTAAGCAGAAACAAGACGTTACGTAATCCTGACGAATTCCAAATTCAGGATCAAAAAAGGCGAACCAATTGGGTCGCCTTTTTTGTTTAGTCGTAATTTTTAAAATCGAGCTATTGTGCTGGTCGCGCTCCTGAAGCAAATATTCCGAAAGTCATGACATTCAAAGCATCTGTCACACCCTCCAAAGATTTTATGACCTGCTTCGTAGGCCCATTATTGAATATATGGTTGCCCAAGCCTTTTTCGCTGTGAGCCTTAGCATGCTCCTCAGGAGGTTGTTTATCTGTCACTTGGGTCTTTTTATTAGCATCAGATGATTCACTCAGCTCATGAGAAGCCGAGCCGTCATCACTATTGATATCACTGTCTTCTGAGGTAATAACGGAACTCTCATTAACATTATTTGAGGCAGGCTCACTGACCGCTTCGCTTGCCGTCTCCTTGACCACAGCCTCTTCGACACTGTTATTAATCACTTTTTCATTGCTTGAGATATTTTCGTCGGTTTGATTTTCACTGGTTGTTGCACAAGCGGATAAAAGCAACAGGCTAATAGTTATTATGATTAATTTTCTGACCATGACGATTGGAACTGGATTAATAAAACATTGTTCGATTGTAATTAACTTAAGCCACATGTTCCAGCTACACACTTATTTTGTGGTAACGAGATGTGTACATAATTACGTACTGCTTAGAGATTCTTGGCTTTGCAGAGTCTTGCTTCTAGCTTTAATAGAGTAACTGATTTATGGATAGCACAATCCACCGATATCGACCTCTAATAATTCGAGACTTCGATTAGGTTACCATCAGGATCTCGTAGATAAATTGAGGTGATCTTGTCCACTGCACCCGTTCGCTCGACAGGCCCTTCTTCGATGATCACACCTTGTCCCGTGATATGATCGAATACCTCATCAATAGGTGTGTTGGTAATGAAACATAAGTCCGCACTCCCGGTTTGAACATGCTTAGCCTTAGGCTCGAACTCTTTCCCTTGCTGATGGAGATTTATCTTTTGATGACCAAACGACAATGCCCAACGCCCCTCACCAAATTGAATAGGTTTCATCCCTAACACGCTCTGATAGAAATCTACTGTTGTCTCAATATCTCTAACGGTTAATACAAGGTGATCTAGATGACTTATTTCCATAAAAGTAAACTCTCCAAAAATGACAGGCTCCCGGATTTAACCATTCGCCATGAGCGCAGATATAATCCAGCGCTTAGAAGAGTGACACAAGTAAATTATACGTAGATAGATCCCATTGTTGACGAATAAAGGGAGCACGTCTGAGTGCTCCCTTTGTCTATTTGTCTTAGCTAAACTCTAACCAAGTTACATACACAAACCTTCGTGTGTCCAGTACCAATAGTTTTCAAACGGATCAGCACCCCAGTTATCTGTTGTAGACGTAAAACGGTTGCCCCAGTATTGAACCGACGCCCCAGCTGGGTAGAAAGTATTCGGGCTCCACTCTGGCACATCCACACACATGTCCTGAGGATCAGGTTGAGGACTAGGGTTTGGCAGTTCTAGTACAGTGCTGACCGCTACATAAGCGTCTGTTGACCCTTGCGCACCAGATACCATTACGTAGATGTCATCTCCTTGTATACCGCCAAAGCCACAGTACTCGTTGTTATCCAAGTTGGTAGACGAGCAATCGTAGTCATTCAAAGATGCAGGGCGACCGATAGCAACATACAGATCGACGTTACCGTAACCATTGTAAGTTTGGATCCACACATCACCTTCAGAGCTGTTCTTCAAAACGAACTGCTGCTGATCGTTGCCGCTACTCAACACTGGTGCAGGAACGTTCAATTCTAAATTGTTGATGCCCGGAGTTGGTGTTGGTGTTGGTGGATTAGGGTTTGGATTCGGCTGACCAGAACCACAGTATTGTACGTTAACCCCAACCTGACTAAAGGCAGAGCGTACAGCAGATGATTCATAACCTAGGTGTTGTGCCGCCTTACAAACTCCTTCAGCTCCTGATTGGAAGTTCGATCTTGATGTCCAGTAAAGTTGATTGGCCGTAGCGTAAGCCATGAACGCCTTTTTAATGTCCCAACCGTTGCTAGTTGCTAGGTGGTAGAACGCTTTGTTAAAAATGCCCGAGCTGTGGTGGACATCAATGCCATTGTAGTACTGGTTAACATGGTCGATAGACATACCATCTTCGCTAGGTTGAATGAAGTAGCGCATTGCTGGGCTATACTTCATGACGTGCTCACCCATCTTCCAGTTAAAGCTGCCATGCACATATTCACTTAAAGCCGCAGCTGCCACATCAGAGAATGACTCATTCATACCACCTGACTGACCACGGTACTCAAGGTTTGAATTTTGCTCAGTAAAACCGTGGCTTACCTCGTGCGCGATCACATCCCACGTTGCTAATGGGTACATTGATTGGTTGCCATCACCAAACGTCATCTGTTGACCATCCCAGAACGCGTTACCGTAGTTCGATCCGTAGTGCACACGCATCGTTAGTTTTTGCTGGATAGGACGAGTGTTCAACCATTCTTTGTACATGTCAAAAACACGCTGGCCGAAGTAATGTGCATCGTTCATTGGTGCATACGCGCCGTTGATCGCGCGATAGTCATTGACGTTTCTACCGTAACTACCATTACAAGCAAACTGGTGAACCTGACCGTAATCTTGGCGATTATTCATGTTCATTGTGACGACGTTTTGGCTGTCCATCTGGCAATATGAGTTAACTTGGAATCCACCATACTGAGTGTTCGGGCCGAAGTAGTAGCGACCACTCTTCTGGTTCCCACCTGGGCCTTCAGCATCGATGAACGCAATACCTTCCCACTGGTCAAGTAGCTCGCCAGATTTAGCGTCTACAAGCGTAATTGGTCGTGAAGGTCCCATGCCTTTTGTTTGTAGGAAATCAACCTTATAGATGAGGTGTGCTTGTTGCTGTTCATCTAACCAAATAAAAAGATCAGCATTTGGATTACGAATGGTTGCAGCTGCTACACCCTTATGTTGTGACTTGGCAATGGCAATCGCTTGTTGAGCGTTGATCATTGGCAAGGTTGACCCGATATCAGTTTCAATGCCCGTCAATACTTGTCCGTCGACGGCTTGAGCAATACCTTGCTGGGAAAGATCAACGACTACCGACTGGCCATAAACCGGAACGCCATAGTGAAGCTGTTGTTTACGAAGGAGTGTCGTTGTACCGGTCTCAACTCGACTTGCTTCATGATAAGCAAGTGATTGATTTGCAGCACTAAAGCCTTGGCTAGTTTGATTAAGAATTGTTGACAAATCGACTTCAGAGTAGTCGAGTACATTGGCAGCTTGAGAAGTAAACGCTATTGGAAATAGCATTAGTAAATGTGCACCACGCATACATCACCTTTATAATTATGTTTTTTATAAATTCACCCGATGGATGAGCGCGCATATTAACGATAGATTTCACGCATAGCTAAGTGCACTTAGTTTTATATGTGATATCGATTCAGAACATAACTTCTCACGAAATAAAAAGTGAGGTGGGGAGTCAAAAAAACCAATACTTTCCGTCACTTACGAACAACTCAATAAATAAACGCAAAGTTTGGAGGGGTATCTAATTTCCGATAATATCCGGAAATTTCATGCTTCGAATGGTTACGAGATTAAGGTTTGATATCAATTTTCAAATAACGGCGCCAACTCACCATCACAAAATTAAACTCCAACATTCACCAAACAAGGTAACGAGCAAATAATGATGAGGGTGTGTTGGCGATGTGTATTAGCTGAGGTTGAGACTTAGTCTTTGGCTTTATTGAACGTATAAGTAATTATGCTATCGTCCCCTACCTTAAATGCCCAAGTGTTATCGCCTTCGGTAAAATGATATTCAACCTTGGACGAAGTTGGCGTCAGATTAGCGATGAACGCAGACAGCTGAGGCTCGTTGATAACAAAACTCCCCTCAGAAGTGTTGATGTCTAAATCGTTATTGACTTCAATCTGCGACGTTGAGCTTGGCAATATGTCGGGCAACCAACCTCTATCAAACAAACGATCTTGCTGAGCCTGCTCGTAAGTGGCGTACTGAACACTGACCACGTCAGAACAGCCTGATAGTAAAAGTAAAATTGGGAGTAATAGTTTCGTTTTCATTTATTTCCATCATTTGAAAGCAAGGGCTTGTCAGCCTCTGAGTTGTATTCGAATAAAAACAACAAGCGAGGAACAAGTACAATACAAAAACAATTTTATAAATTAATTATTATTCCCATTCAATTGAATTGACTTTATTTACATGCAGCCCACATGAAAATCATTTTAATCAGTACCTTAACGGAAGGATTTACCTATAAAGCGACCTATCGATCAGAGTATATTAAGACCAAACACGCCCTTTACGTCGAACAAAACAGCTTCCGTTTTTTCTCTCGATACTTGCGTACCTTTGCGTAAAATATCAATCAGCTGCGCTTTGTCATCTAGCAGTTCTGCTCTACGGGACCTTATCGGCCTTAACATCTCCTGCAAGCACTCCTCCAACACCTTCTTTGTTTGTCCATCCCCTAACCCGCCTCTGCGGTAATGATTCTTTAACTCACTGACATATTGTGCATCACCATGAAACGCATCAAGGTATGTAAACACAATATTCCCTTCCACTTGACCCGGATCTTCAATTTTTAAATGGTTTGGATCGGTATACATGGACTTTACTGCCGTTCGAATCTCTTTCTCAGTCGCTCCCAGGTTAATGGCGTTTCCCATCGACTTGGACATCTTGTTTTTCCCATCCGTACTTGGAAGTCGTGATGCGTTACTCAGAAGCGGCTTACATTCGTTCAAAATAGATTTACCAGCGAGCGAGTTTAGCTTTCGAACAATCTCGTTTGTCTGCTCTAGCATTGGCAGTTGGTCATCGCCCACAGGGACTAACGTTGCATTGAACGCCGTAATATCAGCCGCTTGAGATATAGGGTAAGTGAGAAAACCAGCAGGAATAGAGCGACCAAACGCCTTGTTTTGAATTTCACTTTTGACGGTAGGATTACGTTCCAAACGTACGATGGATACAAGGTTGCTGTAAAACATGGTCAGCTCAGCCAATGCGGGAAGCTGAGATTGAAGGCAAATTGTGGTTTTAGTTGGGTCGATGCCAACAGCCAGATAGTCGGCGACCACATTGAGGATGTTTGAAGAGACCTTTGCAGGATTATGCGCGTTATCAGTCAAGCCCTGCATGTCGGCAACCAATATCGTTTGGTCGTGCTCATGTTGTAAGGATACACGTTGTTTGAGAGAGCCCACGTAATGCCCTAAATGCAAAGGACCTGTCGCGCGGTCGCCAGTAAGAATAATTTCTGATTTGTTATCGTTTTGATTTGTTTTCATTGAGTATCTCCAAGTTAAAAAGGCTACTGGAGATATAAAGAGACGACAATCTTGATGACATTCTTAGCTACCTTCCAGCAGCGTAAGAATGTGAGTATTCCGTGCTGCTCTAGATAGAGCACCACCAGAAGAAAACTGAAGTTGAAGCGGGATTAAATTTCATTCTTAAAACGTATCAATATTATTGGCTAACGACAACACATTTTATTGATTCAATTTAACTCGCTGTATTAATTGCATAAATTTATAATTCTAGAACGCATGGCTTGGTTAATCTCAAAGTAAGTGTTCAAGAAATTGAGCTGCGATAAAGCCGACTCTGCGGTGTGTTCGTAGCCTTGATTGAAGCTTGGAAGCAGTTGAGCAAACTTAGGAAACCGCGCTTCTAACCTTCTATCAGACATAAACTCATCGACATAGCCAGGTTGTGGATTTTCTGTTTGTTCGACAAGATCAATCAAACGATCCAATGCATAAGACTGAACAAATCGACTCCCAGAAAGCTTTTCTCCACGGTTATAGCGGGACATACCCACATAAAGATTGGTCAGGGCTTCCCCGATTAACCACTCTTGGGCATTAGCTTGTGGAGCACTTTTTTCCGGTGGTACACAGCACCTAGCATCGAACGCCTCTTCCTGCCAAACAATACGACCTTCAGCAAATGGAATATGCGCTAATTCATGGGGCTCGAAGACTGCAAATTCGCAAAAGACTCCATCTGCATACAGAACTTTATAGCCATCGACCGTGTTTCGCACGGAATAGTCGATTGGATGAATATCAGATAACCAATTTAAATTGTTTAAGAATTGCTGCTTTTGTCCTGTCTGTACGATCGCAAAGAAATCGACATCTGAGTATTGGTCCAGTCTTTCCGTTTCGATACCAACAGAACCAAGCCCCAACAAGGCAAGCGCCTTATTTGAAGCTCTTAAACACTGCCCAATAGAATCCAAGCGTTGTAGCAGCATTGTTGGGGTAAGTTCTTGTGATGTGATTGGCTGTCGAATGGTGTTATCGGTTTGCATCGTGCTATCCCTGTCAAATTGAATGCCATTTAACCTAACTGAGAGTAATAGCAACGACTAAACACAATTTATAAAATCTGTGTTTTGGATAACGATTTGTGCAATAAATGGATTGATTTAGGAGCTTTCAACTACGACCCGCATTTGTATCTCTACCCATTAAATAGATGACTTGGCAAGATACATCGCCATTTCTTGTTCAGGTACCATGCCTCCACCCGTCGCCCAAACAAGATGCGTGCTGTTGGATAACGTCGAATCATCGATACCTAATCTCGTCATATATTCGGTGTTGTGTTCTACATGGATAGGCCCTGGCATGCCTGCTAATGCAGAGGGCTCTAGTTTGATGGCTTCTGCTTGATTCAATTGACCTAACAATTGATACATGCGTTCATCCGTTAATGTGTAGTAACCATCCAATAAGCGCTCCATTGCTCTGCCAACAAAGCCTGACGCGCGGCCCACGGCTAACCCATCAGCTGCAGTAAGGTTATCAATACCAAGATCTTGTACTGCAATCTCGTCATGCAAACCGGTGTGAACGCCTAACAACATACAAGGTGAATGCGTAGGCTCGGCGAACAGACAATGAACATGGTCGCCAAATGCCATCTTCAAACCAAATGCCACACCACCAGGGCCGCCGCCTACACCACATGGTAGGTAGACAAACAACGGATGCGCTTCGTCGACGACAATCTGTTGCTGAGCAAATTGCTGCTTTAGCCTTTCTCCGGCCACAGAATATCCAAGGAACAGTGTCTTCGAGTTTTCATCGTCAATGAAGAAACAACGAGGATCCAATTCAGCTTCTTTTCGTCCTTGTTCAACCGCAACGCCGTAATCTTGCTCATACTCAACCACATTTACGCCGTGCTCACGCAGTTTGTTCTTCTTCCACGCTCTCGCATCGGCAGACATATGAACGGATACGGTAAAGCCTAATTTCGCGCTCATGATGCCAATTGACATGCCTAGGTTCCCTGTTGAACCTACCGCAATACTGTATTGCTTAAAGAACTCACGAAACTCGGGGTCTAGCAATTTGCTGTAATCATCGCTTTCACTTAGTAACCCAGCTTCAAACGCGAGTTTCTCAGCGTGAGTCAGTACCTCATATATGCCGCCACGGGCTTTGATAGACCCAGAGATAGGCAAGTGACTGTCTTTCTTCATCATCAACCGCCCTTTTATCGGCAATTGATAATACGCCTCCAATGCTGTTTTCATCGTTGGAATATCAACAAGATCCGATTCAATGATGCCATTGGATAATTGAGTTTCAGGAAATGCTTTTGCAAGGTAAGGGGCGAATCGTTGTAAGCGTAAACTCGCATCATGAATGTCTTTCTCATCCAAGCCGACATAAGGTAACCCTTGGTCTAGTGTTGTGACATTTGGGTTAAACCAAACCACCTCTTCGAGCGCCATAAGCTTATTTAGTAATGGAAAGTCGTTGGTGAGGTTATTTAGATTCAGTTCGTTCATGGCTACCTTCTCTGGTATTGAGCATTCTGGGCGATTTCAATCACTTGGTGTACACCCTATTAGAGCCGTAATCGAGAAATGATTCAATAACCGACACTTGTGCCTACCGTCAGTGATGCTATTTCCCTTACTATGCCCTTGAGGCAACCGTCTTGATGTATTCACTTGGCGACAGACCAAACTTACCCTTAAAGCGCTGACTAAAACGTCCTTCAGATTGGTAACCACAAGATTGAGCGAGCATCGTGACATTGTGTTGGCCATTTTGCATAAGATACAAAGCATGGCTCAAACGCACTTCTGCTAATACCTCACGATATTGCATTCCTTCGAGTTTGAGCTTACGGATTAACGTCGCACGACTCATTGCAAAACGCTCTGCAACGTCTTCTAAAGAGTGTTTCTCGTCTGGTGAATGAGATAAGTAATGACTGAGTTTTTGGCTGAGAGAGACGTTTGAACGAGTAAACAACCGATGTAACACCCCCTTCTCTGCAAGCTGTTGATACAAACCTTGCAACCAAAATTGCTGTGTGGTTTCACTCATACTTTGACGATCAAAC
The DNA here is from genome assembly GCF_013114525.1 of Vibrio sp. T3Y01. Taxonomy (NCBI): domain Bacteria; kingdom Pseudomonadati; phylum Pseudomonadota; class Gammaproteobacteria; order Vibrionales; family Vibrionaceae; genus Vibrio; species Vibrio sp. T3Y01. The sequence continues at coordinate 118,813 of NZ_VTXJ01000006.1, forward strand.
GTAAACAAGGCATTTAAAGTATCTTGTAAACTGCGGTCTGCTTCTAAAGTGGGGGATTCGAATTCGGCAGCACATTGTTCACTCAGTTCGAGCATCGCTTGAGTGGGTTGAAAATGAAAACTAAACACGCGGGACAGAAATCGCCCTTTATGTGGCATGTTCTCAAAACTCAGTGATGCCGAGGCTTCACACAGCAACAACTCAGAATGAGTAAGCTCTGCTGCCGAGTCTTTCCAAAACAAACGCTTACTGCCTGTGATGATCTGAATAATACTAGGGGATAGAATCCTCACATTACGCAGCTTTTGTAACTGCTCAGCTCGAAACACTGTCACTTGATATTGATGATTCATCTCATCCCCTTATTTTGTTTTTTGTCTATAGCAAATTAACGGGTGTAAGTTGCGGTTAACCTTGCTTTGTCTAGCGCCATGCTATTCAGTGTAAAGCCCACGACAGCTGATGGTGTATTCTCATCGAGGTTTAACTTATCAGTTGGTAGCGCCCAAACCGTAAATTGATAACGATGCATGCCGTCTTTCTCAGGAGGGCAAGCGCCACCAAAACCGACCGTTCCGTAATCGATGCGCCCTTCCTTACCACCCAACTTCGTAATGTCCGCTGCGCGAGGTAATTCATTCACGGTTGCTGGAATATCAAATGCAACCCAATGCCAAAAACCACTTTCGGTTGGTGCGTCTGGGTCATAAGCCGTGATTGCAAAACTTTTGGTGCCTGCCGGTGCGTCTTTCCACATTAGTTGAGGTGATAAGTTCTCACCATCACAACCCCAACTAGAGTATTCAAACGTCTTGGCCATTGGGTGACCTTCTTGAATATCGTTACTGGTTAATTCAAATGCGTGAACTGAGCTTGCAGCCAAGATGCTCGCTGCCAATACTGATCTGATCATTGTTCTCATGATGATTCCTCTTGTTAGGTTTAAATCCAGTATAATCAGTTCCACCCTTTAATAAGTAACAGTAAGTACATAATTATCTAATCAAATTCAAATAAATGATACTTTCTGCACTTTAGAACCATTATTTTAAGAAATCATCGATTGATGATGTATCGCTAATTTCGCGACTCGCGGTCACAAATTGATAAAGTGGGGACACTTGTTGACATTCAGGTTACAAATCTCGAGCAAAATTCTTTAGACTCGCGCTAATGACTTTTAATGAGAATAACTGGATGCGCAGGCTGACATTAGCCCTTTGTTTGATCTTTTGGCTCCCTACGCTAGCCAACGCCCAAAGCTTGCAAGATAAATGGCAGTCCCTGTACCAATTGAGTTGGCAGGCGTCTCCGATCTTTGTTTCTCAGCAAGAGTTATCTCATTACCCAAAGGCTCTGCTTCAAGACAACAGCCGTTACCCAAATTTCAAAAAATTCACATGGCAAGATATTGCTTTATTGGCTGAGATTCAGCAAACATGCCAAGCGATTGAACCTTCTAATTCTGCGTTAAACGATGCCATCGAGTTCGAGCTTGCTTTATGTCAGCAACAAACCTTAGATTCAATCTGGTTTGCCGCCCATTCTAAAAAACACCCTGCTGGTGGAAGTTTCGCGGACCGTTATGTGGCGCATTACCCAGAGACAAGCGAACAGATTCACCCGTTTTTAACGATTACCAACCCACTGCACCCGCTGTACACCAAACTACAACCCTTAACAGCAGAAGGAAGGGAAGCACTGCTTGATGGATACCGAGCCTGGCAACAAGGTGGTGTACTTTGGTTAAGTGGTGAGCAAGGTTGGAAAGTAGTCCCGCATGATGTTTGGAAGCCAATTGCGAACCAACAAGGCATGACCTTATCTGGAGAAAGCTGTTCGTTTCGATACAGTAATCTCTGCATGAGTGAAACGAACAACGACACTCTTTTCATGAAAGTGATGATCTTCTCTTTACTGATTGTTCTATTTTCAATACTAGCAAGATCGCTATTTCTAAGAACAAAACAGCGTAAAGAGAGACAGTTTGTGTTGCAGCTCCTGACTCATGAACTTCGCACACCAATTACCAGCCTTGGGTTAACCGTCGAAATGTTCAGAAATCGTTACGACGAGTTCCCTGATGCCACTCAAGATGCAGTTTGGCGTTTGATATCTGACTACCAGAGGCTATCGCAACTTACTGAAAACAGTAAGGTTTACTTGAGCACAGAAAACGCTGAACCTTTATTGAAACAAAACGCTTCTCTCGAAGAGTGGCTTGAACATGTATGCGAAAAGCACAACATCGGCTATCAATGTGATTCCGGCGAAGTAGAGCTTAACCTGCCCTATTACTGGCTGACCATTTGCTTAGATAACTTGATCAAGAACGCTAAGCAACACGGCAAAGGTAATGTGTTTGTGACCGTTACCCTTGCTGACAAGTTAAGAATTGAGGTCCAAGATCAAGGACATTTCCCTTCATTCTTAGAACGAGCCTTGTCCCGAGTCACTCCAAATGATGCGCATAGACACGATAACATGGGTATTGGACTCACCATTGTTGAACACTTGATGAAACAGGCGAATGGACGCCTCATTATTCTCCGTAATCCAACACGATGTATTTTGGAAATAGCTTATGAACACCCTACTGCTGATTGAAGATGATCCACTACTTGGACAAGGCCTCGTCAACTTCTTTGAGTCCAATGGTTATCAATGCCTTTGGGCACAAGAAGCTGCGCATGCCAATAAGCTTTGGTTACGAGCCGACCTCGTGGTGCTTGATAGGCAACTTGAGGACGGTGACAGCTTACAACACCTGCCAAACTGGTTACTTCTTAAAGCACTACCCGTGATCGTATTAACCGCGAAAGTAGAAGTTCAACAGCGTGTAGAAGGCTTAATGGCTGGCGCCAAAGATTATGTGACCAAGCCTTTTTCAAATGAAGAATTACTGGCGCGGGTCATCACTCAGTTGCGTCCACTGGGTGTCAGTCATCTAAATTACGCCAATATCCAAATCAACTTATCGGAAAGAACCGCCTATCTCGATCAAGCCCCAGTAGCGCTTAAACCGAAAGAGTTTCAGCTATTGGTCCTGTTTATTCAAAACCAAGGGCGGGTGTTTCATCGAGACGAACTGCTCAACAAAATTTGGGGCTATCAAGCCTTTCCAAGCACCCGAACCGTGGACAATCACATACTCCGCTTGCGTCAGAAATTGCCGACACTCCACTTAGAAACTCACCGCGGTGTTGGTTATCGTTTAGTTGGGGATTCGAAATGAAAGTAACATCGTTAACCGCTTTGCTGTGTGTGTTACCGTTTGCGAGTCATGCGACTTGGTTTACAGAGACACCTTTACAACGATCTTATCAATCGCTACTTAATGAGCAACCGCAGCTTGCATGGCAAGAGTTACAAATCGCACTCAATCAAGAATCGCTTGATAGTCACCTTTGGCTGCCCGTAAAACAAGAAATACTCACTAGAACTCAATGTGGAAGAACACTTAAACAAAGCGATGTACCCACCCACCACATCCAAGTGAGTTTTATTAAACGTTACGGTCTTTCGTCACAAGGCTATCAGATTAAAATCTCAGCCGAGCCACGCAGCAGTGATCTAAATAAAAAAGCACAGCCAGTCACACTCATCGCTCCTGATGGTCTTACGATGATTGAAGGACAGTTCAACTCGGGCGTCGACTATCAAGAAATCGAAACCAATGAGATGTTCATTAAGCCTGAATCTGGTGTCTATCAATTAACCGTTGGGACGAACAACTACCCACTTGTAGTCGCTTTAGATGACAGCAATCGCTGGTTAGCACTGGAGAATAAGCTTGAGAATGCACACGTTGTGGTCACGCCGCCAGAGGTAATCGATAACTGCCCTAGCACCAATGTAAGTTGGCAATGGTTTGATGAAAACTACAACATGTTAGGTTTCAAAGTGCCGATCAAAGCAAAACAAGTCGCTGTTCCTCCAGAAAGCCCATCAGTAGGTAAAGCTAGCCACTTGAGTGCCTCTGTAGAAAAGTATGAATACCAAGGCGCGATTGAAATCCAATATGTTCAGCGTGTTGCGGTGCCCTTCTGAAGGCCTACCACAACAAGATACTGATAGTTGTTCGGTGTAAAAATAGAGACATATAGGTGACAAAACACTAACGCATCTCAGATGTAATAACCGTACTTACTCTTTACGGAATATCGATATGCTTAGTATCCACCACAAATTTAATGCTACATCTTGTGCCATTTTGGCCGTATTCGCCGCTTGTGCTTTTTCAACACATGCTCAAGCGAACGAGTTAATACTTGCCGACCACACCGCCAACGACATCGTTTCGATATCACCAGAAACGCTCACGATAGATTGGAATGACCTAAGCATTAACAGTGCTTCGCTAACCGTTAACCGTATCCCTCAAACAGTGGCCGAGATAACCAAGGATTCAACCAGTGCCGCTTGGACGTTAATGCCAAGCCGTATCGCAGTAACCGCAGAGTTAAATCAAGGTGAACTTGACCTCCAATTCACGCTACCATCCGATATCAAGGTAAAGCGCAATCAACCAATAGAACTAGCGTGGTTCAACCTTGCGGAACAAGAAACACAAACACTGCTGCTGCCCTTTAGTGAAGGTATGCGCGTGCCTACCAACAATAAGCGATGGGCGAATTATCTCGCCAATAACCACTCTGGAAGTAACACCACTCAAGACCTAAAGATGCCGTTTTGGACCACACAACAGAGCGATCAATTCATCAGCTACCAGTTGATCAACCCAACCAATAACCAACTGTTTTTTAATGATGTAACGTCTGAATCGGACTCTAAAAACAAGTCCCTTATCGATATGAGCGCATCGCATCAGTTCACCGCGCTAAATCAGTCACAACCTTTTGCTGTACGTATCACGCTTGGCGATTCAATGCTCGATGGTGCCAAGCAATACCGCGACTGGCGCATCGCCAATGGGTTGTCAGAATCACTAGCCTCAAAGCAAGCGCGTAATCCAGATATTAGCAAGCTGGTTGGTGCAAGTCATGTCTACCTGTTTGGTAAAGATCCTTTGAGTATCCAAGATGTGAAAGACTGGTGGGGACTAAAAGAGTGGTACTTTGAACGCTCTAAGCTCAACATATCCGATGAAGCTAAGCGTGAGCTATCCACTTTGTCTAAAGGTAAGGACTGGTTGAGCCGATATCATAAACAGTTGCTGTTGGATTCTATTAGCCAATCTCTACAAAGCTTATACCCCGTCGCATCCCCGACACTCGCTGATAACACGATTGAGGCGCAATACATCGCGGCGCAAAATCGAAAAAACTGGTTGTCTGAACACGCGTCGTCATTTCTTAACTCACCAGATACTTGGGGGCAAGCCTTATCATCCGGCATGATCGATAATCTAAACAACGCCGGATTAAACAAGCTTTGGTTGGGCTTTGATAACTGGATGCCTGCTTTTTATCAACCAAACGCAGTCGAGTTAGCAAAGCAATCTGGTTATCTGGTGGGGACTTACGACTCCTATAACACTGCAATACCGGCTCAGTTAAATGACAGCTGGTTAACCGCTCAGCTGCCAGATCCAATAAGAAAAACATGCGCGATTGAGCTAGCCGATGGAAGTTTAAAAAAAGGATTTCGTGGTAACGGCTTCTACTTAAATCCCAATTGCCATTTGGACTACGTAAAACAGCGCGCCCAAGACATCATGAACTTTGGTCACTTCAATAGTTTGTTCTTAGATGTCGATGCAACGGCAATGGCGCGTGAGGACTACAGTGACAATACCAGTGAGTCGGAGATGCTTTCTTCCTTTAATAACCGAATGCAGGGGCTGAGCGAACAACCGTCTCTGGCGTTGGGCTCTGAAGACGGCAACAGCTTGACCACCAAGGGCATTGCGTTTGCACACGGCTTGGAAACGGTAGGGTTTGGTTGGACAGATAAAGATATGAAAGAAAACCGCCAGTCTCCCTACTTCCTAGGTCGTTGGTACCCAGATCATAAGCCGGACTTTTTCTTCAAACCAGCAAAGGTTAAAGAGCCCTATAAGTCGCTACTGTTTTCGCCGCAATATCGTGTACCGTTATACCAAACTGTATTCCATGATGAAGTAATTAATACGCACCATTGGCACTCAGACAGTCTCAAATTTACCAATGTGAAGGCCAACCGTGACTTAACAGCCATGCTATATAACACGCCCGCAATGGTTCACTTAACCAGAGACGAAGCTCTCAAAAGTACAAGCCCGAGGCTCAAAGCCTTAAAACACTACCAAGATGGGTTTGAGCCGATACACGAACAGTTGTGGGATAAAGCGTTGATTGATTTCTCATGGTTAAATAACCACGGTACCGTCCAACAAACCACGTTCAGTGATGGCAGTAAGATCATCGCCAACTTCTCAGACCAAGTGTTTAATAAAGGCGACATCGATGTGGCTGCGGCTTCCATCAATGCGATATTAAGCAATGGAGAAGTCATAAAGTGGAAAGCCGAACTTAACTAAAGTGATTAATTTAGTCCCTTAGCGGTTAGCAGAAAACCAAGGGGGTTAGCTTACCTCAATAAAGCTAAGGTTAAGCTAACCAAGCTACTTGCGCTTCTCACTCTGAAACGCTGTGAGTAGATAATCGATAAACACCTTCTTGCGTTTCGGCATTAATTGTCTGTCGGCATACACCAAGCTTACCGAAACTTGTGGCATGTCGTATTCCGGCAGCAGATTCACCAGTCGACCCGTCTTGAAATGCTCACGACAAATGAACTCAGGTAACACTGCTAACCCTAGGCCATCGACACAGGCCGTTAAACACGCGGTAATCGTGTTTACCCTGAGTTGGCTTGGTAGCTGAATCAATTCAGACTCCCCATCACCTAATTGCAATTCCCACTTAGGTAAACGTGCGGCTTTGTTTACCACCTCTATCATGCGAAACGGAATCTTAAGGTCCTTTGGCGTGTTTATTGGGCCAACTTGTTCTAGATATTTAGGGCTCGCCACTAACACACGTTTAGAGGTTGTTAGGTATCGAGAAACTAAACTTGAATCTACCAGCTCACCAATCTGCGCGTACAGGTCAATTCCTTCGCCGATGATGTCAACTTCTCGGTTGGTTAACTCCAAGTTCATCGTCACATTCGGGTATTCAAGCAGAAAGCTATGGATGTATTTAGCAAGCACTTGATGACCCAACTCTACCGGTAGTACTACATTCAATGGACCACGAATCAGGTCTTGGTTTGCAGAGACTTCTAACTCCGCTTGATTCATGATCTCTTGCATTTGAAGGCTCGACTGATAGAAGCGCTCTCCTTCAGGCGTGAGTATCAAACTGCGAGTCGAACGAGTGATCAGTCTCACACCTAAATGCTGTTCTAGCTCTGCTAATTTTCGACTCACTGTTGATTTCGTCATATTCAACACTTCAGCAGCATGCGTAAAACTCCCACAATCAACCACTTGTGTGAAAACAGTCACAGCATTTAAGTCCATAAGACCTCCGAAAACTATAATTAGTAAGATTTTTGCAACAGTGTTTCCCTTTTTTCCTATCTTATCAATCAATCAGATTCATTTACAATTCGTTACATCCAAATAAAAACAAAATGAGAAAAGAGAAATGGCAGAGAACAACACCGCTTCGCAACCAGTAAGCACAAAAAAACGTAAAAAAGCCCCGCTTATTGCCACTGCGATCATGCTGTCATTGGGTTTAGCTGGCGCTGGATATTGGTACGGTTACGGTCAGTACTTTGAGTCGACCGATAATGCCTACCTACAAGGCGACATTACCAATATCAGCCCTAAGGTATCTGGCTATATCGTTAAGTCCTATGTAACGGACAACCAATCTGTTAAGGAAGGCGATCTATTGGTTCAAATCGATGATCGTGACTACCAAGCAACGCTTGCTCAGGCTAATGCTCACCTAGCCGTCGTTCAGTCTGACGTAAAGAACCTTATCGCCCAACAAACGTTACAACGTAGCAAAATTAGTCAAGCAGAAAGTGGCGTCGATTCAGCAGAAGCAGAATACGAACGTGCGATTCAACAAGTGCAGCGCTCGCGTAGCCTGTTAAAACGTAATTATGCTTCTCAAGATGAAGTCGATAGCATGGTCGCTCAACAAAAAGTGACTCTTGCTGACTTAGAAGAAGCAAAAGCAAACCTTGTGGCTAGCAATGATCAATTAACCGTAATTGCCAGCGAGATAGAACAAGCCAAAGCTTCGGTCACTGAAGCCCAAGCACAACAAGAACAGGCACAGCTAAACCTTGATTACACTAAAGTTTATGCACCAACAGACGGTGTAATTGGTAAACGAAGCGTACGTGAAGGCTTGTTGATTCAAGCTGGTGCTCCACTTATGAGCTTAGTGCCAAACAACCAAGTGTGGATTGAGGCGAACTTCAAAGAGACGCAACTTAGTGGCATTCACAAAGGCCAAACGGTTGAAGTCGAACTCGACGCTTTCCCAGGACAACCGCTTGAAGGTGTTGTCGATAGCTTCTCACCTGCAACTGGTGCTAAGTTCGCACTACTTCCACCAGAGAACGCAACGGGTAACTTCACGAAGATCGTTCAACGTGTACCCGTAAAAATTACGATTCCAGACCAGCAAGGGTTAAAAGGTCGATTGCTTCCTGGTTTGTCTGTGGTTGCGACCATCGATAAACGAGGCTAGACCATGAGCAGCGCTGGTGTTATCAACTCAACTCATGATGAGGACAAAGTATCAACTCGCCATTGGATCGCCCTATTTGGCGGCTTAATCGGTGCGTTTATGGCGATCTTGGATATCCAGATCACCAACTCGTCTCTTAAAGATATTCAAGGTGCGCTATCTGCTACCCTGGATGAAAGTTCATGGATCTCGACCTCTTATCTAGTCGCAGAAATGATCGCTATTCCTCTCAGTGGTTGGCTTTCAAAAGCATTAGGTAAACGTCGTTACCTAACATGGACCACGGCTATCTTCACTATTTCATCGTTGCTGTGTTCGTTCTCGTGGAACATGACCTCGATGATCGTGTTCCGTGCAATGCAAGGTTTTAGTGGTGGTGCTTTAATACCACTCGCCTTCTCACTGGTCATTCAACTACTGCCCATTAACAAGCGTGCTGTTGGCATGGCTCTGTTTGGTGTTACTGCGACGTTTGCTCCATCTATTGGCCCAACGTTTGGTGGCTGGTTAACCGAGAACTTCTCGTGGCATTACATTTTCTACATCAACATCCCACCAGCCCTGCTCGTGATCACCATGATCCGATACGGCTTGGATGATGAAAAGCTCGACCTGGGTACGCTGAAGAAAGCCGATTGGTTCGGTATCGCTACCATGGCACTTGGACTTGGTTGTTTAGAAGTGGTGCTAGAAGAAGGCAACCGTGAAGAGTGGTTCAGTTCAAGCTTTATCATTACGTTGAGCATCATCTCTGCAGTGAGCTTAGTCTACTTCGTCATAAATGAGCTTCAACACAAAAAACCATTGGTCAACTTACGGCTATTACGAAATGGGCAGTTTGCGATGTCTTGTATCGCTTACCTCATTCTAGGGATGGCGTTGCTTGGGTCTATCTACGTGTTGCCAATGTATCTGACACAGATTCAGCAATACAACGCGATGGAAATCGGCGAAGTACTCATGTGGATGGGTTTTCCTCAACTGTTGATATTTCCAATCGTACCTAAGCTGACTCAAATCATTAAGCCGAAATACTTAGTGACCTTTGGCTTCGCGATGTTTGGTTTCAGTTGTTACGTAAATACCCACATGACCATTGATTTTGGTGGGCAACAGTTGATCTTATCTATGGTATTGCGTGCGATTGGTAGCCCGTTCATCATGGTTCCGCTCTCTTTAGTGGCGATGAAGAACATCAGCAAAATGGATACGCCTGACGCCTCTACACTAACTAACGTTATGCGTAACCTAGGCGGGGCGTTCAGTATTGCGATCATCGCTACCCTTTTGGACAACAAGACACGTGAGCATCTAGCACATATTAAAGAGTCACTACCTTCAGTAAGTCAGTTAGGTTGGCAAACACTCAAAGATCAACAAGCATTCTTTATCCAATCTGGCAGTGATGCCGCGACAGCGATGCAACAAGCACAGGCAAGCCTGTTAGGAACCATGCAACGTGACGCCGCTATCATGGCCTACAATGATGTGTTTCTCATGATGACCGCATTCTTGGCATTAGCTGCAGTGTTAATTCTTAGTATGCGTGATTAAGTTTTAAGGCTTACAAATGCCGTTTGAATCCTAGATAAATACAGTTCCAATTAAACAAAGAGGCAAGCCTAACCGCTTGCCTCTTTTGCTCAAACAAGTGTTAACCTCACAAAACCAAGGGAAAAACAGTAGCCGAGGAGCAACACTCTCGATTGTTTGTGAATACTCTTTAATTACCAATAGCTTATTGACCATATAGATGTGAGCTGAGCATCTTGACAATGTGCAACCTGACACCTAAATTAAAAATATCATTTGGTATAAAGGAAAATGGATTTGACCTTACCAGGAGACCTAAGGGTTTTAATTGTCGACGACTCTAAAAGCGCGACGATTCTGATCAAACAACAGCTAGCTAGTTTAGGTATTGCGCACGAGTGTATTTTCATTGCGACGGATTATCGACAAGCCATTAAGGCTGTCGAAACGCATGCGTTTCATGTACTTCTCATTGATTACCACTTAGAGCAATCTTTTACCGGCTTTGAGCTACTAGGTATTCTGTATCGTAATCGACTTATCGACCACACGGTTGCTACGATTTTACTCTCTGGAGATATGCGTCAAGAAACAGTGCTTACCGCCCTATCAGGGGAGGCTCACCATTTTATCTCTAAGCCAATTAACACTCAGGCATTAGGTAAAAAGATCAAAAGTGCCGTATTCGAGTCAAGACAAATAGACCAACTCAATCACCTATATCCCATTACCACACCGGAATTACTCAAACAGGCATTAGAAATAACCAGCGAGAAATCCAACGTTCAATTCGAGGCAACACTGATTGAGCACTTAATCGCTGGGAAGAAGTGGCAACTGCTCTCTAGTCTCATCACTCACTCTAAAACTAACATGCACCCAACCAAATTGGTCGCAGAAGCCTTAATTCTAGACAGCTTGGGAAAGCCGAACTTGGCAATAGAGAAACTGCACAACTACCTTATCGTGCAACCACTATCGTTAAACGTGATTGATTGCCTCAGCTGCATTTATGAAAAACACAACATGCTACTGCCCGCGTTAAAGTTGGCTATTCGCGCATTTGAGATGACGCCAAGTATTAGCCATCGCGCAATCAGAGCGATCGATTTGGCTGAGAACGCTGACAATACACACATGCTTATTAAGCTTGGTGAGATGTACGCAAGTCATATTTCACCCGCCGATATCGACGTAATACATTCTATTAGAACTCACTTCGATTCTCTTAAAGCGACGTACCAAAGAGAAACTCAAGTACAGAATAAGCGTCTTTTGCTTGAGCATGCCAACCAATTTACCGAGCTGGTCAATTTGAAGCTTCCCGCCACGCTTCAACAACAAGTGTTAGCAAGCCTCGCCCTGTTTCATAGCAATATATTGTTGATTGAAGGCAGCCCGTTCGTTGCACACAAAAAAGTGATACGAGCAACTACATTGTTAGCTAATCAGTTTTACAATCAACCGACTTCACTGCTATCGCAACTTCTGCCTTTGCTCTGCCACTTTGGTGAATACTCTTTGTATCACATCGTTGAGGAGTGTTTGAAATCACGCGGTGAGACAATAAACGATAAACTGGAATCTCGCAAAGACGATCCTTCGAACTGTATCAACATCGAAGACTCAGGTTCGCTCCAAGAGCTACGCGACTTTATTACCAATTACCCCTACTCAGTCGCCGCTAAGCTAGACTATCTTTACGCTGTCAATAACGCATGCGTTGAAACAAACCTTAGCGACGAATACGTGGAAGATCTTATTCAGTTAGACCTTCCTCCTAGATGGAATCAATGGATTAGTGACTCATCAAAATATGGTTATTCCACTAAGCCGCCCAGCCCATTTTCAACATGCAGCCGACAGGAGTCTATATGCTAGATTTTGATGCTTTAAATGCCTACCTCGACAATGACAGAGATGTCATTTTTGCCGTGTTATCAACCTACCAAGAAGACCATGGTAATTCATTACAAGAGATCGAAGAACTGGTGCAACAGCAAGATTGGGGCAAGCTTCATTTCACGGTGCATACCTTAAAAGGCATTTTAGCCAGCTTCGGGGAAGAGACAGCAACAGTTGCCCTCGAAAGAGTTGAACAAAACACGTTTAACAAAGTTGCTCCTGAAGCTGATGACCTTTTACTCATCTACAGTGAGATGAAAATTATTAATCAACAAATCGATGAATTGCTCAGCACCTATTAATCTGGATGTCGTCCATATTAAACAAGGAAGTCGTCCCGCTGACTCCATTTTGTCCCACCACCAAATAACGATCAGTGTTGAGGTTTTGTAGAATCACAGAACCTCTACACTTGTCATTTTCGTGAATAATTTATGCCCTTCTCACCGACTATAAATTCACGTAACCTATCTAGAATCCATACACATAACCCCCCTTTATAAAAGGCTTATCTTTTTGTTTTTATTCTGAAATTCCACCTCTCAGTAGAATGTAACCTAGTTAATTATTTGTTGAGTTATTTGTGACATTCACATACCAATTTGCATTTTATTTATTGGTAAAGATAGAACTCTTATCTACACTCTAATGAAACCAAGCGTTAATCACTTGGTGGCATAATAATAAATAAAAAAACGTTCAGTCGGCTAGATAAGGACAAGGAAATGAACAACGAGAACATTGCTGCGTTTCAGGGGCTCACGGATGACACCCCCATTAACGAATCATTTTCTGCCAACGCAGAACCTTATGCTCAATACTTGAAGGACATTGTAGGTATTGACCTGCTATCTCGTGAAGATGAACTTTACTACGCACGTTTAAATCGTCAGGGTGACAAAAATGCTCGTGATGTGATGATCGAGTCCAATTTACGTCTTGTTGTTAAGATCGCAAAGAGTTATCTCAAGCGTAAAGGCAACAACTTCACGCTGCTAGACCTTATCGAAGAAGGCAATATCGGTCTCATTAAGGCCATTGATAAATACGATCCAGAACCTGGCTATCGTTTTTCTACCTATGCCGTGTGGTGGATTCGTGAAAACATTGACGCTGCTTTAATGAACAAAGGGCGTACGGTTCGTTTGCCAGCTCATGTCTGTAAAGAGATTAATAGCCTTGCGTCTAAGAAGCTCGATGTAAGCAAAAAAATGCGCAAATCGGTTTCCATAACAGAGTTATCTGACAATTCCGGAATTAAACCTGAACGCGTAGATCAACTTGTCGCACTGAGCGGTTTTATCGATGTAACCACCACGGTAGAGATCCACCATGCACCATTAGTTTTGGATCAATTTGAAAGTTTTGATATCCCCGATCCCCAACAAGATTTAGAAGCGCAATCGTTCACACAAGCTTTGGAGCAAATTATCGGTACTTTGCCGTCTAAATTACAGAAAGTCTTAATACACCGTTTTGGACTGTTTGATAATAACGTTAAGACACTTTCTGAAGTGGCAGGCATGTTAGATGTGAGTGTTTCCAATGAACGAGTAAGACAGATGCAAAAAGAAGCGGTTGAAAGGGTTCAAAAGCGGCTGCAATTTGATGGATGGGTATAAATCAAAGCCTATATAGTTGGATTTTGGGAGGGTGAGCTTAGAAGCTTGCCCTTATTTGTGGCTGCCTTCTAAAAAACTCAATAGCGTTACCAATACTACGTCACCTATAAAGCGTAGTACGTTCACTACGTAGGATCAGATAGTTGACATAAGTGGTCTCAAAGCGGTTCTGCTCCCACAACGATAGAATTCGCTTCGCCGCAAAATAGTAATCTTTATTTCTCAATAACATGCCAACCGTGTTACTTAATTTCTCAAATCTGGCTTGTTCACTCTCGGATATGCAGCTCTGGTCGTTTTCAATAATTGGAGCCAATCCGTCTGCAAACCAGTTATTTAGAATTTCACGCATTTCTAATTCACACTCAGGCACGTCCACATTTGATAGCTCTCGATGTTGTGGGGGTGGCACGATGTATTTAGATGCTTGCGGTGAACTGACATAACGATACATGCCCTCACTCCTTTTTGACTCTCTCTATAGTAACTAAGAACATTCTTGTGGATTCTCAAGTTTATTGAAGCCGAAGAATGAATCTCAGCGACAAATAAGAAAGCCATGCAAAGGTCACTCTACATGGCTTTGCTCAGGGCAACTTTACGCTGCCCTATCTACTTGTCGGTTTAGACTAAAACTAAGCCCTCTCGATTATATCGAGCTTTGGTCGAAGTCGTTGCCTTGATCGTTTCCAGACTGCGAATCTGAGTCGAAGCTTCCAGAGTCGTCTGTGAAATCAACACCTTGGTCTTGACCACCCGCACTAGTCCAGTCACTGCCACCTGATTCCATACCGGCCATGTCTGTTTGCTGCTCTTGAGTAGAACCTTGCATGGTGTATTGATCATCGACCTCAACTTCAACCGAGCCGCTCGCACCGTCTATTGAGCTACCCAATTCGTCGTAACCTTGGAATTGGATCTCGCTAGTGCCTTCGTAACCTTCAGGAAGCTCAACCGATACCGGTTGCTCAAGGTTACCACTGATAGTGAAGCTACCATCACCGTTATCCAACGCATTACTCACGCTAGAACCTTCAGGTAAACCAGACATTTCTGCGTAATCCACCGATTCGTTACCACTGACCTCATCAGGGATCGAGATAGAGATAGTATCGCCCGGTGCGGCTGTTACGTCAGCAACGCTGTCTTCTGCTTCAGCATCTTGAGCTTGGTCATCAGCTTGTTGTGCGACTTCCACTTGCTGCTCTTCTGTTGCTTGAGCGGCTTGTACTTGTGGTTCATCGCTCTGTGCTGAATCATCGGCTACTTGAATGTTCAAGCTATGGCTCGATACTTCACCACCATCGCTAACGTCGACATTCATCGCTAAGTTGCCGTCGAAGTCTTCGTTTGGCCAGTATGTCCATTCTCCTTCACCAGATTCAGCGAAGAAACCTGCATCGTTCGCGTCTGCAACATCGACAACTTCTGCCGTTTCGCTCACGCCAAGTTCATCCACCAACTGCGATTCTGTGATAGTTAATGAACCATCGTCGGCTAATGCATAACCGTCACTCGCAGTCGCTTCATCGCCACCTTGGATATCCACATTGAAGAAGCTTTCGATGCGGTTTTCACCATCGGTAGCAATAAATCCAACTTGAACATCGCCGGTGTAATCTTCGGCTGGTGTGAATTGGAAGTTACCTTGGTTATCGCTCTCTATTACGCCCTGACCTTCCATCAAGCTCACTGACTCAATGCTCAAGCTATCGCCCGCTGCATCGCTCAGGTTCGCTAACATGTCTTGATCAGTGAACGTCAAGGTAGCATCTGCCGCTATTTCAGTGGTTGTGATGCTGTTTACTTCTGGTGCCGCATTCTCTTGTGAGTCGCCCTCTTTAACGACTACGCCAGTTTGCTCATCATGAAGTACACCATCCTTGTCAATAACGTACGCAATGTCTGCTTCACCAGTAAAGCCAGGAGCTGGTGTAAACGTCCACGTGCCATCGCCATTATCGACAATCTCACCTTGGCTACGGTCTGCTAGGTGAACCAGTTTCACTTCATCATCACCATCTGCGTTTACGTTTTCAGCAAGTCCAATTAGGTCATCTGCTGTTAGGATAATCGAGTCACCCGCAACAGTTTCAAAATCACCTGAATCAATACCATCTTCAAACGCTTCTGGTTCATCGCCGTAGTCAACCGTTGTTGCACTTACGGTTACGAAGAACTCACCGTGGAAATCTTCAGGAGGCGTCATTTGAATGTTTGAGATATCCCACTCGAACAAGTCAATGTATTGACCCGGTTCAGTGATCATTACGGTGTTCACACCATCAGTCACTTCGAAGCCAACAGGGAAACCAGTCATCACTAGATTACTTAATGTTTCTGAATCATCGACTAAGCCAACGTTCAACCCTAGGTGACCCGTTTCATCTTCACCGAAGACAAGTGGACCATCATGGTCGGTTGTAATCACCGCGCCATCCGCAACAGGACGAACATACACAGGAACATCGAGCACCGTTTCAAACTCACCGTCACTTACGACAACTTGTAAGTCAGATACACCTGCAAAGTCGCCTGTTGGTGTGAAGGTCCAAGTACCATCGCCGTTGTCTGTTACTTCTCCGCCATCTTCACCGTCTGCGGTGATAATGCGTGAAACTACAAGGTCAGCGGTATCAATGTCACCGAACAAGTTCATCAAGTCGCCAGCGTCGAAGGTGAACGCGCCATCTTCGTCTGTGGTCATCATGGCGTTACCGACATTGAATGGAGCGTCGTTAACTGGAATCACATCCACATTCAGCGAACCATCAACCACTTCTTCGCCATCTGTTGCTTGATAACCTAGCTCTACCAAGCCATTGAAGTCTTGAGTAGTCACTAAGTGATACATGCCATCTGGCTGCTGACTTAAGGTCGCATTGGCTGGAGCACGAACCGTAATGCTTTCGATGCTGATCTCGTCACCATCAAGATCCGTCACTTGATCCGCGATGTAAGCCGGGTCAATCACCATGACCACATCTTCTTCGCCTTGCATCTGAATGGTTGGTGCATCAGGTGCATCATTCACTGGCGTGACATCGATGTTGCCGTCGACTGATATTGTCTCTTGGCCATCGCTAACGTTAAACGTCATTGGCACATCGCCATTGAAGTTTTCGTTTGGCGTGAATGACCAAGTACCATCTTCGTTATCTAGCAACTCACCCAAACTAGGGTCAATCTGTAGACCTGAAGCAGACAGCTCGTCAACAGTGTTATCGATATCTGTAGCTTGAGCTAACAACATGTCTTGTGTGATAAGAATGGTGCTGTCTTCGGCTGTGGTTAGATTCACATCCTCTGATTCAGGTCCATCGTTCACAGCCAGAACTTCGATACCTGCCGTTGTTGTTGCTGTCGCACCGTCATCGTCGGTTACAACAACATCTAAGCTAATATCACCGTTAAAGTTCTCACTTGGTGTGAATGTCACTGAGCCATTATCGTTTTGAACTAAGGTGCCATCAGAGCCCGAGTAAGTCACACTCTCTAGCGACACTTCGCCATCAACGTCTGAGCTGTTCGCAATCAATTGCTCTGGGCTAATGGTTATCGTGCCATCTTCGTTCATTTGGTAAGACGTTGCGCCCGCCACTGGTACATCATTCACATCCGTGACTGTCACATCGATGTTGGCGTCAACCGTATCAGTACCGTCAGACACTGTGAAACCAAGGTTTACATCGCCATTGAAGTTCTCATTCGGAGCAAAGCTATAAGTGCCGTCGCCGTTATCGGTGAACACACCCTCTGCACCTGTGTAAGACACATCAGCGATAGATAGGTCATCACCATCAATGTCCGCAGCGCCAGCAAGTAGATCTGCATCCGTGAAGGTTAGCGAGCCGTCTTCTTCAATGGTGTAACTTACATCATCAGCAGTCGGTAGGTCGTTAACAGGATTAACCGTTAGCTCAACGCCTGCTTGAACGGTTTCAAGGCCATCCGATACATCGAAGCTTAGGTCAATGTCGCCATTGAAGTCCGCATCCGGTGTAATCGTAAATGAACCATCATCGTTCGCCGTTACTATCGCGTTGTCACCTGCTGTTAGGTTAGATGCGGTTAGAGTATCGCCATCAACATCAGATGCTTGAGCAAGCAGCTGCTCTTGGCTTAGGGTGATTGAGCCGTCTTCATCAACTGAGTACGCCAAGTCACCTGAAACTGGTGCATCGTTAACTGCGATAACATCAATGCCCGCCGTCGTTTGAACAGTAGCACCATCTTCATCAGCCACGGTGACATCTAGGCTGACATTACCGTTGAAGTTTTCATTTGGTGCGAAGCTGTAAGTACCATCACCGTTATCAGTAAAGATACCGTCTGCACCCGAGTAAGAAACGTCACTAACGGATACATCACCTTCAATGTCTGAGCTGTTCGCAAGAAGCTGCGCATCAGAGATAATAATCACATTATCTTCATCAACGCTGTAGGTCGTTGAACCTGCAACTGGTAGGTCGTTGACAGCAATAACGTCGATGCCTGCCGTTGTTTCAGCCGTTGCGCCATCCTCATCCATAACAGACACATCAAGGCTGATGTCGCCGTTAAAGTTTTCGTTCGGCGAGAAGGTGTAAGTGCCATCACCATTATCCGTGAACACACCATCTGTGCCGCTGTAGCTAACATCGCTAACAAAGACATCCCCTTCAACGTCTGAGCTGTTCGCCAGAAGTTGTGCATCGCTTAGGGTGATACTGCCATCTTCTTCAACGCTGTAAGTTGTAGAACCCGCTGCCGGTACGTCATTGATTGGAACAACTTGAACATCAATGTTTGCCGATACCACATCGGTGCCATCGCTGACATCGTAAGTAAGGTCGACGCTGCCATTGAAGTTCTCGTTTGGAGCGAAGGTATAAGTGCCATCGCCGTTATCCGTGAACACACCGTCGGTGCCTTCGTAGTTAACAGATTCAACAGAAAGGTCGTCGCCGTCGATATCCGTTGCACCAGCCAGTAACTGTTCATCAGTGAAGGTTAGTGAGCCATCTTCATTAATGGTGTAGTCATGATCGTAAATCACAGAAAGATCATTGACTGCTGTTACGGTCACATCTAGCTCAGCAGGCGTCACCCCACCGTTACCATCATCCACGTTGTAGCTAATGGAGAATTCACCGTTGAAGTTCTCTTCCGGTGTAATGGTGTAAGTACCGTCACCATTGTCAGTGATAAGCGCGTTCTCAATTGAAACATCTCCAACACTTGGTTCGTTTCCGCCCGTATCACCAGAGTCATCACCTTCATCGCCGGTTAGCAATTCAGAGATATCAATGCCGTTTTCATTCGCAAGCGCTTCTTCTGCGGTTGGCAAGTCGAACGCATTTTGAGTGCCGACATCTTGGCTTGGAACAATGATGCCATTCACGATATCGAATACATGCCAGTGGTCACCTGATGGGTTATCAGATAAATCCGGGCTGAAGGTTTCAACCAATGTATCACCTACAAACACCTGAACTTGTACATCTTCAACACCATCTACATCCCAACTTCTGTTGGTGTAGTTGTGTACTGAATAGTGCATGTCCGCATCTTGGTAGTTTGGAATGGTGATGGTTTCAGGGCCGCCACCATTTGTGTCATCAACATCTTGTTGAACAACGTTACCTTCACCAAGATCATGGCTCATGTCGCGGTAGTAGATATGGTCTAGCTCATTGCCATTCTCTGTATCATATAGCCATAAGTGGTTATCCATATCTCGAGGACTTTCACCCCAAGTCACCACGATACGCATATCTGTTTCTTCAAGTACTTCAGATATTGCAGTTACGCCACCATTCACATCTTCGCCCGCAGGGACAAGGAAGCTACTGGTAATTGAACCTTCTTGTTCAATGGTTACCGTGCCTTGGTCAACGACTGAACCTGTAACAGAGTAATTACCTGAATCATCCGTTACTGTGGTGTAGCTATTGCCAGCGCTGTCGGTCAGGGTGACTTCTGCACCAGACACTGGATTACTGGTTTCAGCGTCCAACACTGTACCGGTTACGGTTGTTTCATCGCCCTGTTGTCCAATAATTGCGGTCATGTCATCGTCTTCGATGTCAGTCGCGAATTGTAGGAGCTCTTCTTGAGTAATGGTGTATGAACCATCTTCTTCAATGGTTATCGCCACATCAGCAGAAACAATCGGTGCGTCGTTCACTGGGTCAACGGTTAAGCCTAAGTTAGCGGCAATTGGAGTGTCGCCATCGCTGATGCTGTAGGCAACATCGATGTAGCCATTGAAGTTTTCGCTTGGAGTGATTGAGAACGTGCCATCGCCATTGTCGACAATCGTTGCATCGTCACCCACTAAGGTTAAGTCGGAAGCGACAAGGTCATCGCCCTCAATATCAGCGGCATTCGCAAGTAGCTGCTCCTGCGTGATAGTGATGACATTATCTTCATCAACGTTCGCGTAAACATCAGATGTCGTTGGCAAGTCATTGACTGGGTTAACCGTCAGATCGGCGTTCGCCACAATCGACTCAGTACCGTCCGAAACATCAAAGCTCAGGTCGATATCGCCATTGAAGTTCGCATCTGGCGTTACCGTAAAGGTGCCATCGCCATTATCAACAACGGTTGCATTATCGCCTGCGCTTAAGTTGCTTGCGGTCAGATCATCGCCATCCACATCAGATGCTTGAGACAGTAACTGCTCTTGAGTCAGAGTAATGGAACCATCTTCATCAATGCTGTATGCCAAGTCACCCGATACTGGTGGATCATTAATTGGAAGAACATCAATACTTGCGCTGGTGGCTACTGTCGCACCGTCTTCATCAGTCACCACGACATCGAGGCTAACATCGCCATCGAAGTTTGCGTTCGGTGCAAAGCTGAATGTGCCGTTACCGTTGTCAGTAAAGATACCGTCAGCGCCTGTGTAGTTCACGCTATCAATCGCCACTTCACCTTCAATATCAGAAGCGTTCGCCAACAGTTGCTCTGCACTGATGGTGATAACTTCATCTTCGTTGACTGAGTAACTGGTTGAGCCTGCGATTGGCGGATCGTTCACCTCTAGTACGGTGATTCCCGCGGTGGTCGCTTCTGTTGCTCCTTCTTCATCGGTAACAACAACCGCTAAACTCACATCACCATTGAAGTTCTCGTTTGGAGAGAAGGTGTAAGTGCCGTCACCGTTGTCTTCGAACACACCGTCACTGCCAGTGTAAGTCACACTATCAATCGCAACCTCACCTTCAACATCTGAAGAGTTGGCTAATAGCTGTTCGTTACTGATCGTGATTGAGTTGTCTTCATGCACAGTGTAAGACGTGCTACCCGCTACAGGTGGATCGTTCTCAGGAGTCACGCTCACATCAATGTTGGCTTGAACCGTATCCGTGCCATCTGACACATCAAAGCTGAAGTTCACATCACCATTGAAGTTCTCGTTTGGCGCAAAGCTGTAGTTCCCGTCACCATTGTCGGTAAGCACACCATCAGCACCAGTGTATGTCACACCTTCGACTGTTAGGTCATCACCTTCAACATCCGTTGCACCCGTTAACAGGTCAGTGTCAGAGAAGTTAAGAACCCCATCTTCACCAATAGTAAATGCTTGGTCTTGCAACTCTGGCGCATCATTGACAGGTGTTACCGTCAAGTCTAGGCCAGCAGCGACCATGTCCTCTCCATCGGTGACATCGTAACTAAATTCGATATTACCGTTGAAGTTTTCACTTGGTGTAATGGTGAAACTGCCAT
Source organism: Vibrio sp. T3Y01 (assembly GCF_013114525.1). Classification (NCBI taxonomy): domain Bacteria; kingdom Pseudomonadati; phylum Pseudomonadota; class Gammaproteobacteria; order Vibrionales; family Vibrionaceae; genus Vibrio; species Vibrio sp. T3Y01. The sequence goes on from NZ_VTXJ01000006.1 coordinate 140,255, forward strand.
CGTCGTTCATTTCAACGGTCGCATTTTCATCATTGGTGGTTAGGTTGATTGCAGATAGATCATCACCATCAATATCGACAGCGTGTTCTAACAACTGCTCTTGCGTTAATGTGATGCTGTTGTCTTCGGCAGTGACTGCACTGATATCACCTTCTACCTCTGGCGCATCGTTTGCTGGCGAGATGTGAATCGTCACATCTTGTGTTGCCGTTGCGGTTGTACCAGTATCAACATCCGTTGATGTCGCATTGACTGTCAGTACTACATCGCCATTGAAATCATCTGAAGGGATAAACTCTAGTCCTGCAAGCTCTTCTGGCTGTAGAGACCATGTGCCATCACCGTTGTCAGTACCTGCAGAAAGTGAACTTCCCTCTGGTACATCTTCAATCAAGATAGCGAGATTTTCTGAACCATCGGTATCCGTTAATGCAGCATCAATATCCAGTGGAACTGGTGTGTCTTCGGTACCAATGATTTGGTAATCGGCGTCAGACACTGATATTTCGATGTTGTCGATACCAAACGACTCGTCATTGACGCTTTGATTCAAGGTTGAACCAAAGCCAAGTTCAAGTTGGCCGTCTTCAACCGGCACCGTTAGGTTGATTTGGTGTGCTTGGTCATTCCATCCACTGAAGCCCTCACCTTGCGACACACCATGAACCACTTCGCCGACTTCATTTCCTTCTGAATCGTAAAGCGTTGTTGTGCCATCTTCGGTACGGAACGCAGAGTTATCTAACGAGGTAAGCTCTTCGCCACCAACAAAGATTTGGAACGACTCACCATCCCAAGAGTCGATTTCGTAGAAGCTGAACGAGATATTAACTTCGCTCACATCACTTGGAATGTCGTAAGTTTTGCTAACCGATTCCTCGCCACCAGTGCCACCAATACGACCTAGCATGTCACCTGATTCGAAGCCTTGTGAGCTTTCAGTACCGGTATTCCAGCCGTTTGAGCCAGACTCGAAGTTGTCTGACGCAATCACTAGGTCAGACGCAATCGACAGCTCTGGCATATCAACCACAGATTGAACATCAATTGTCGCTTCTGCTGGTACTGTCGCTGTACCGTCATTCACGTCGAACGTCACATTTACATTGCCGTCGAAGTTTTCATTCGGTGCGAATGTGTAAGTACCGTCGCCGTTATCGACCAGAGTACCGCTATCTGAAGCCACATTTTCAACCGATAAGTTATCGCCATCAATGTCGCCTGCATTTTGCAGTAGTTGCTCTTCAGTGAAGGTAAAGCTGGTGTCTTCTTGAGTCACAAATTGTGGCTCACCGACTGTTGGCAAGTCATTAACTGGGTTAACCGTTAGGTCAGCCGTTGCTTGAAGCGTCGCATCACCATCGGTAATGTCGAAGTTCAAATCAATGTCGCCATTGAAGTTAGCATCTGGCGTGATAGTGAAACTACCATCATCGTTGGCTGTAACTGTCGCGTCACCACCAACGGTTAGGTTAGCCGCTGTTAAGTCATCGCCGTCAACATCACTCGCTTGAGCAAGTAATTGCTCTTGGCTCAAGGTAATTGAGCCATCTTCGTCCACGCTGTACGCCAAGTCGCCCGATACCGGAGCATCGTTAACAGGCAGAACATCTATGCTTGCGTTGGTCGCTACGGTTGCGCCTTCTTCATCAGTAACGACAACATCAAGGCTTACATCGCCATCGAAGTTCGCGTTAGGTGCGAAGCTGAATGTTCCGTCACCATTGTCGGTAAAGATACCGTCTGAGCCTGTGTAGTTAACGCTATCAATCGCCACTTCACCTTCGATATCAGAAGCGTTCGCCAACAGTTGCTCTGAACTGATGGTGATAACTTCGTCCTCGTTGACTGAGTAGCTCGTTGAGCCTGCGATTGGTGGATCGTTCACCTCAAGTACAGTAATACCCGCGGTGGTCGCTTCAGTTGCACCCTCTTCATCAGTTACGACAACATCAAGGCTAACTTCGCCGTTGAAGTTTTCGTTTGGTGAGAAGGTGTAAGTACCGTCACCGTTGTCTTCAAAGACACCGTCAGCGCCAGTGTAAGTCACACTATCGACAGCCACATCACCTTCAATGTCTGAAGAGTTAGCAAGCAACTGTTCGTCACTGATGGTAATTGAGTTGTCTTCATGAACGGTGTAAGACGTGCTACCTGCAACCGGTGGATCGTTCTCTGGTGTCACGCTGACATCAATGTTGGCTTGAACCGTATCCGTGCCATCTGACACATCGAAACTGAAGTTCACATCACCATTGAAGTTTTCGTTTGGCGCAAAGCTGTAGCTTCCGTCGCCATTATCAGTAAGAACGCCGTCGGCACCTGTGTAAGTAACGCCTTCAACCGATAGGTCATCCCCATCAATGTCAGTCGCACCTGTTAGCAAGTCTTCATCAGTGAAGTTCAAGATGCCGTCTTCGCCAATGCTGAACGTTTGATCTTGTGGTTGTGGAAGGTCATTAACTGGATTAACGGTTAGGTCAGCCGTCGCAACCAGTGTATCTGTACCATCGCTAATGTCGAACGTTAGGTCAATGTCACCATTGAAGTTCGCATCCGGCGTAATGGTAAAGCTACCGTCATCATTAGCAACAACCGTCGCGTCCCCATCAACAATCAAGTTAGAAGCAGTAAGGTCGTCTCCGTCTACATCGCTAGCTTGAGAAAGAAGTTGCTCTTGGCTCAAGGTAATAGAACCGTCTTCCTCTACGCTGTATGCCAAGTCTCCTGATACTGGAACATCATTGATTGGTAAGACATCAACCGTAATATGAGTATCAACTTGAGCGCCGTCTTCATCTTGAATGGTCACATCCAACTGGACTTGACCGTTGAAGTTTTCATTCGGTGCAAAGCTACATGTGCCGTCACCATTGATTGAGAAGATTCCGTCTGGACCGTCGTAGTTGATCTCAACAAGTTGTACGTCACCTTCAATATCAGAGGCGTTCAGCAGAACTTGAGACTCATTGAAAGTCAGTACTGAATCTTCATCAATGGTGTATGACGTTGGGCCAGCAACTGGCGGATCGTTCACCTCAAGGACAGTTATACCCGCCGTTGTTGCTTGAGTCGCGCCATCTTCATCCGTCACGACAACATCTAGGCTAACTTCGCCATTGAAGTTCTCGTTTGGAGAAAAGGTATATGTGCCGTCACCGTTGATTTCCAGAACACCGTCGCTACCACTGTAAGTCACGTTATCAATTGCGACTTCGCCTTCGATATCCGAAGAGTTCGCTAGCAGTTGTTCGTTACTGATCGTAATAGAGTTGTCTTCATGAACCGTGTAAGACGTGCTACCCGCAACTGGTGGATCATTCTCTGGCGTCACGTTCACATCAATGTTAGCGGTTACCGTATCGGTACCATCTGATACATTGAACGAGAAGTTCACATCGCCATTGAAGTTTTCGTTTGGCGCGAAACTGTATGTGCCATCGCCATTATCGGTTAGGACACCATCTGCGCCAGTGTAAGTCACACCTTCAACACTTAGTTCGTCCCCTTCAATGTCCGTTGCACCTGTTAACAAGTCTTGGTCATTGAAAGTTAACACGCCATCTTCGCCGACTGTGAATGCCTGGTCTTGTGCTTCTGGACCGTCGTTCACTGGTGAAACTGTTAGCTCTAGATTGGTAGAGACAACATCATCACCATCAGACACATCAAACGTAAAGCTGACATCACCATTGAAATCAGCATCTGGCGTTAATGTGTACGTACCATCACCGTTATCGGTAATCGTAACGCTCTCATCATCGGTTGCTAAATTCAGAGCCGTCAACTGATCGCCATCTAAATCACGCGCATTAGCCAATAGGTCTTCTTGCGTAATGATGATTGAACCATCTTCTTCAACCGTTGCAGAAACCGGAAGTGCTTCAGGTGCGTGCTCAATGTGCGCGCCTGTCGCGTTAATGTAGATGGTTTGAGAGACCGTTTCAGAATCATCATTCGATAACTCTGTTGCGGTTGCGGTTACATGAACTTCAAGCTGTTCGTTGAAGTCTTCAGGTAGCTGGATTTGTAGTGCATTTTCGATAGCCGTTGTTGGTAAGTTCACCGTACCATCAGGGCCAACCGTCACTTCACCGCTGTAGATTTGGCTGTTCACCTCACCTACATCGATTGTGAAGTTGAAATCTGTGTAGTCAGCATCACCGCCGCCATACAAATCTTCAAAGCCGTAAACCAGCTCGCCGTCTTCATTAACCGTCGTGCGAGTATGTTCGATACCATCTTGGTTTAGCTGAGAGCTTGAACCACCATGGAAGATCGCGTCACCATTCTGGCCTTGAATCACGGTCTCGGTTCCATCTGCCGCAACAAAGACAAGTTGAGGATCAACCGTATCCATGTTCGCAGGTGAACCATCCTCAGCACGGAACTCGTACTGACCGTCTTGCATCGCATCAAAGTCGTTGTGCTGATGTCCGTTTGGAATTAAGAACAGGTTAAAGCTTTCGCCTTCCGCCACTTGGAAGCTGAACTGTTCTTGCCCAGGAACAAGGTCACCACCACCATCGACTTGTGAGGCGTTCTCGTAGACGATTTCAACGCCCGTGATGTTGCCGTCTTCGTCAACTTTGTAGTAACCCGCTGTGTTTTCGTAACCAGCCGTCTCACCCTCAAATGTGACTGTGATTTCAGTATCGTTGTAACTGGTGATACCGTTGTCTTGGTTATTGATTACCCCTTCGTTATCGTAGGTAATCACTGAGCCTTCAGGCACACCATCAACCGTTACCGTCAGTGTTTCTGATAGATCTTGGTCTACTAGCGCAGCCGCAATATTAAGCTCAACAATGCCGCCTGGCTCAACCAGAATTGCTTCATCATCAACGTTGACACCATCGCCATCCGTGATCACTAGGTCAGGTGCATCAGCTACGGCTTCAATGTGAACATTGATGTCTTGTTCAACTTCATCCGTGCCATCTGTCACCGTAAAGCTGAACTGCAGGTCACCACTGAAGTGCTCTTCAGGAACGAAGCTGAACGTGCCATCGCCGTTATCGGTGACTGTACCTTCATCGCCAGAGTAATTGATGCTAGTAACACTGAGGTCATCGCCATCAATATCAATCGCACCACTCAACAGATCCTCTTGAGTGAACAGGATGCTGCCATCTTCTTCGATGTGGTACATGCCTGGAGCAACAATTGGAATGTCATTCACCGGGTTCACGGTCAATGTCATCTCATTCGACGTACTTAGTTCACCATCGCTGACCTCATAAGTGAACTCTATATCACCATTGAAGTTTTGTGACGGCGTCACCGTGTACGTACCATCGCCATTGTCTACGATACTTGCATTTGGATCGTTAGTTTCCAATGAACTTGCAAACAGATCGTCGCCATCTTGGTCGCTCGCGTTCTCCAACAACATTTCTTGTGTAACGAGGATTGAACCATCTTCGTCGACATCTGCCACCATTGGCGTCGCTTCTGGCGCATCGTTGACGAACTCAACTTTTAGGTCGATGTTTGCAGCAACCACATCAGTGCCGTCGCTCACATCAAACGCTAAGTCAACGTTACCGAAGAAGCCCTGCTCTGGGGTCAATGTGTATGTTCCATCGCCATTGTCTGTGACTTCTACCGTGTCGCTTGCACTCGTTACATTCACAACTGACAGCTCATCGCCTTCAACGTCTGTCGCTTGTGCCAGTAACTCAGCTTCAGTAATAGTAATCGCTTGACCGTCTTCCGTAGTGAAAGACATGTCCGGTACATCTGGTGCATCGTTGATAGGGTTTACGGTTAGGTTGAGGTCAGCCGCAACAGTTTCGATCGCGTCAGTGACATCATAAGTAAACTCAATCTCACCAAAGAAATCTGCACTTGGTGTAATAGTGAAGCTACCGTCTGGGTTTTCTACAACAACCGCATTTGGATCGTTGGTCGCAAAGTTAACTGCTTCAAGGTTATCGCCATCGACATCGGTTGCATTCGCTAACAGATCCTCTTGAGTGATAGTGATTGAACCGTCTTCATCAACAGCGGCTTCAATAGGACCACTAACCTCTGGGCCTTCATTGACAATTTCAACGTCAACTCTTGCTGTACTTGGTGCGCTTGCTTGGCCATCACTGATATCGAAAGTCAGATTCACTTCACCGTAGAAGTCTTCTGCAGGTTCGAAGGTAAAGGTATTATCACCGTTATCCGTTAACGTACCTTGCGTTTGGTCTGCAAGTAATAGGTTTTCGACATGAAGAATGTCGCCATCAACATCGGTAGCACCAGACAATAGGTCTTTCGCTTCGATGATCATGGAGCCGTTTTCAAGCATTTGGGTGTGCAATGGTTCACCCGGAACCGGCACATCATTGACTGGTACAACCGTTAGGTCTAGATGCGTTGCAACTTCATCAGTTCCATCAAACACCTTGTAGTCGATGTCGATTTCACCATTGAAGTTTTCATTCGGCATGAAGGTAAACGTACCATCGCCGTTGTCGACTAAGTCACCGTTATCACCACCGTAAGTGATGTCAGAAATAGACAGCGTATCGCCTTCCACATCTGTGGTGTTCGCTAGCAAGTCATCTGCACTGAACGTGATACCTTCATCTTCGTCTGTCGATAGAACAATCGGGCCAGAAACGATTGGCGCATCATTCACCGATTCGAAGTTGATATTAATGATGTTGCTGTCTGTTAGCTCACCATCGGTAACTTGGTAACCAAGTTCGATTTCACCATGGAAGTTTTCATCCGGTGTTACCGTCCAAGTTCCATCACCATTATCGGTGAGTGTTGCATGCTCTGAGTTTTCACCCACTAGCTCTAGATTTTCAATATCAAGGTCGTCGCCATCAATATCAGATGCTTGCGCCAGTAGTTGCTCTTCGGTAATTACAACCGAAGCAAACTGGGCCGAACCATCGGTATCGACAGTAATATTCGGAAGATCAGCCGTTAACTCAATTTCGTTGTCACCCGCATGGATATTCAACTCAACCGTTTCAGTAATCTCTGAGCCATCTACACCAATCGATGTAAACACCGCTTCATCATGACAAGTTTGTGACACTGTCATGTTTTGAACGACGTAAGTACCATTACCTTGCACGGTACCAAGCTCAAAGTAGGACACTGGTTGATCAACCGTTAGCGTGTAATCTGTCTCGAAAGTACCACGGTCTTCTTTGTGGTAAGTCATCGAGTCAATTAGGTCGCCATCCTCATTGAACGCTTTGATTTCTACTTCTGTAAAGTGACGAGACTCTTCCATGAACCAGCCACCCAAACCATCTAGGTGGAAACTGATTTCATTGATGTCTTGACCTTCAACTGAAACCGTCAGTTTCTCATCACCACTTAAGCCTTGGCGGTCAGTATCACCGATACCATGACCAATGTGGGTGTTGCCATTCCAGGCACCAAGAGGGTCATCGTTACTTTGAACAGTTACCGTTAAGTCACCATCTGAGAACTCACGCGTATAAGGGTCAACTTCTGTACCCCAATCATCCACACTCGCGTTATCGTCAAACGTACCGATTTGTGTGGTGTGTGTACCTTCAGCAAGAGCATCTTCACTTGGAACAAAGCGCACTTCGGTATCTGCAGGAACTTCTTGTCCTACTTCCAGTACCACCCATTCGTCATTCACATTTGCTTCAATGATGCCGTTTTCTGGCGCTTGGTCTAAACGTAGTGCTGGTTCTTCACGAAGTGTCACACCAACTGTTTGGTCTTCTTGCGCTTGGATGAAGATTTCATCGCCCGCTTCTGGCGCATCGTTGACAGGGTTAACCGTCAAGTCGAGTGTCGTCAGAACTTCATTCTCACCATCACTGATGCTGTATGTGAAATCCAACTCGCCATTGAAGTTTTCTGTGTGCGTAATAGTGAATGAACCATCGTCATTAGTAACAATTGTCGCATCTGGATCGTTGGTTTGTAGGTTAGATGCCGTTAACTCATCACCTTCAACATCGGTCGCATTAGCGAGTAACTGCTCTTGAGTAATGGTGATTGAATTATCTTCATCGACTTCAGCCTGAATGCCCGAAGTTTCAGGTCCATCATTCACAGCAATAACATCGATGCCAGCAGTTGTGGTTGCGGTTGCACCGTCTTCGTCAACGACAACAACGTCTAGTGAAATATCACCATCGAAGTTTTCATTTGGCGTAAAGGTGTAAGTACCATTGCCATTATCAACAAATGAGCCGTCATCACCGGAGTACGATACTCCAGACAGTGAAACATCGCCTTCTACATCGGAAGAGTTTGCCAATAGTTGCTCATCACTGATCGTGATTTGCCCATCTTCTTGGACTGTGTAAGATGTCGAGCCCGCTACCGGTGGATCATTCTCAGGCGTTACGCTGACATCAATAACAGCTGATGTTGAATCAGTACCGTCAGAGACATCGAATGAGAATTGAACATCACCATTGAAGTTCTCGTTTGGAGCAAAGCTATATGTGCCGTCGCCATTATCGCTAAGAACACCATCTGCACCTGTGTAGAGCACGTTTTCAATCGACAGTTCATCACCATCAATATCCGACGCACCTGCAAGCAGGTCAGCATCGGTGAAGAGTAACGTACCGTCTTCTTCAATCGTGAACTGTTGATCTTGCGCTTGTGGCAAGTCATTAACCGGATTCACGGTAATGTCTAGGCCAACTTGAACTGAACCACCATCGTTATCGATGATATCGAAGTTCAGGTCTAGGTCACCGTTGTAGTCGGCGTTAGGCGTAATGGTGTAGCTACCATCATCATTGTGTTGGATGGTCGCATTTTCATCAGTAGATAGGTTGATAGCTTCTAAGTTGTCGCTATCAATATCATCGGCTCTTGCAAGCAATTGTTCTTGGCTTAGCGTGATGGAGCTATCTTCATTGATGGTGTAAGCCAAATCACCCGATACTGGCGCATCATTGATTGGCAATACATCAACGTTAATGTGTGTTTCAACCGTTGCGCCATCTTCATCTTGAATGGTCACACCCAGTTGAACCTGACCATTGAAGTTTTCGTTGGGTGCAAAGCTGCATGTACCATCACCATTTACAGTGAAGATACCGTCAGAGCCATCGTAGTTAATGCCAACAAGTTCTACATCGCCTTCGATATCCGAAGCATTCACAAGAATCTGAGATTCACTGAACGTCAGAACAGAATCTTCGTCAATCGTGTATGACGTTGGACCCGCAACTGGTGGGTCGTTCACTTCAAGAACGGTAATACCTGCTGTGGTTTCATCAATTGCACCCTCTTCATCTGCAACAATCACATCAAGGCTAATATCACCGCTGAAGTTTTCGTTAGGAAGGAAGGTATAGCTGCCATCGCCGTTATCTTGGAACACACCATCAGTGCCACTGTAAGTCACAGTATCAACCGACACCGCACCTTCAATATCCGAAGAGTTAGCTAGCAACTGTTCATCAGAAATTGTGATGGCATTGTCTTCATTGACCATGTATGAGGTTGAACCCGCAACTGGCGGATCGTTCTCAGGAGTCACACTCACATCAATGTTAGCGCTAACGGTTTCTGTGCCATCAGACACATCGAAACTGAAGTTCACATCGCCATTGAAGTTTTCATTTGGCGCAAAGGTATAAGTACCATCACCGTGGTCGGTCAGTACGCCATCACCACCTGTGTAGCTGATGCCTTCTACTGTGGGGTCATCGCCATCGATATCGGTGGCACCCGTAAGCAGGTCAGCGTCAGTGAATTGCAGCGTACCGTCTTCTTCAATAGTGAATTGTTGATCTTGAGGTACTGGCAAGTCGTTAACTGGGTTAACCGTTAGCTCAGCAGTGGCTTGAACCGTATCTGTGCCATCAGTGATATTGAATTGGATATCAATGTCACCGTTAAAGTTCGCGTCAGGAACAATTGTGAAGCTGCCATCATCATTGGCCGTTACCGTTGCGTTACCATCAACCGTTAGGTCACTCGCCGTTAGGTCATCGCCATCTACGTCAGATGCTTGAGACAGTAATTGTTCCTGACTCAAGGTGATTGAGCCATCTTCGTTTACGTTATATGCCAAATCACCTGACACCGGAGCATCATTAATTGGCAATACGTCTACATTAATAACGGTTTCGACTTCTGCACCGTCTTCATCTCGTATAGTGACATCAAGTTGAACTTGACCATTGAAGTTCTCATTTGGTGCAAAGCTGCAAGTGCCGTCGCCATTTACAGAGAAGATACCATCTGGGCCGTCGTAGCTAATGCCAACAAGCTCGACATCGCCTTCCACATCCGAAGCGTTCAGTAGTACTTGTGATTCACTGAATGTTAGAACTGAATCTTCATCAATCGTGTACGACGTTGGACCAGCTACAGGTGGATCATTTACTTCTAGAACGGTGATCCCAGCCGTTGTTGCATCGGTTGCGCCGTCTTCATCGGCAACCACAACATCAAGTGATATCTCACCGCTATAGTTTTCATTTGGTGAGAATGTGTATGTACCATCACCATTGATTTCCAATACACCGTCACTGCCTGAATACGTCACACTGTCGATAGAAACATCGCCTTCAATATCTGAAGAAGTTGCCAACAGTTGTGCATCAGAAATAGTAATCGAGTTATCTTCATTTACGGTGTAAGACGTAGAGCCCGCAACTGGAGGATCATTTTCCGGAGTCACGCTAACATCAATGTTTGCCGACACTGTGCCAGTACCATCAGACACATCGAAGCTGAAGCTCACATCGCCATTGAAGTTCTCATTTGGCGCAAAGCTATAAGAGCCATCACCATTATCGGTCAGTACGCCATCAGTGCCTTCATAAGAGATCCCTTCAACAGTTAAGTTATCTCCCTCAACATCAGTTGCACCGTTTAGTAGGTCTGCATCGGTAAAGACAAGTGTACCGTCTTCTTCTACGCTGAATTGTTGGTCTTGAGGCACTGGCAGATCGTTAACTGGGTTAACTGTTAGGTCGGCAGACGCTTGAACGGTATTGGTGCCATCAGATATATCAAAGCTGATGTCGATGTCACCGTTAAAGTTCTCATCCGGTGTGATGGTGAAGCTGCCGTCATCATTCTGAACAACTGTTGCATCCCCATCAACCGTTAGGCTGCTAGCAGTTAGATCATCCCCCTCTACGTCAGAAGCTTGGGATAGCAGCTGTTCTTGGCTTAAACGAATCGAACCGTCTTCATCAATTGAGTATGCTAGGTCGCCAGACACAGGAGCATCATCAACCGCAGTAACACTTACATCAATGTTTGCAGAAACAGTATCAGTGCCATCAGACACATCGAAGCTGAAGTTTACGTCACCGTTGAAGTTTTCATTTGGTGCAAAGGTGTATGTACCATTGCCATTATCGGTGAGAATGCCGTCACCGCCATCATAAGTTACCCCTTCAACCGATAGGTTATCACCCTCAATGTCCGTTGCACCTGTTAGAAGGTCAGCATCGGTGAAGATTAACGTACCGTCTTCTTCAACAGAGAATTGTTGGTCTTGAGGCACTGGCAGATCGTTAACTGGGTTAACTGTTAAGTCAGCAGACGCTTGAACGGTATTGGTACCATCAGAGATATCGAAGCTGATGTCGATGTCTCCGTTAAAGTTCTCATCTGGCGTAATCGTGAAGCTGCCATCTTCGTTCTGAGTGACGGTTGCATCACCGTCAACCGTTAGGCCGCTGGCTGTTAGGTCATCGCCCTCTACGTCAGAAGCTTGAGATAGAAGCTGCTCTTGGCTCAAACGGATAGAGCCATCTTCGTCCACTGAGTATGCTAGGTCGCCTGATACAGGCGAATCATCGACAGCTGTTACGCTGACATCGATGTTGGCAGACACTGTGTCTGTGCCATCCGACACATCGAAGCTGAAGTTTACGTCGCCATTGAAGTTCTCATTTGGTGCGAAGGTGTAAGTACCGTTACCGTTATCAGTAAGGATACCGTCGCCGCCATCGTAGGTCACACCTTCAACAGTAAGGTTGTCGCCTTCAATATCCGTCGCACCTGCTAGTAGGTCTGCATCAGTGAAGATAAGTGTGCCATCTTCTTCGATCTCGAACGTTTTATCTTCGGGAACTGGCGCATCATTTATTGGGCGAACCGTTAGATCAATTGCGCTGCTAATGGTTTCTTGGCCATCACTGATATCAAATGTTAGGTCAAGCTCACCGTTGAAATCTGCGGAAGGAACAACGGTAAAAGTACCATCACCATTATCCTGAACGGTAGCATCAGCACCAACTTGAACGTTTGATGCGACTAGGTCATCTCCATCGACATCACTTGCGTATTCGAGTAGTTGTTCTTGAGTGAACGTTATGGAGCCATCTTCATCCATGATGTAAGCAAGATCTTGCTCTACTTCTGGTGCGTCATTCTCACCTTCTACTTTGATTTTGAAGGTTTCGCTTACCGTTTCTGAATCAAAGTCGTCTTCAACTTCACTAATGGTCTCTTCATCTGAAGCTTGAACATCAACAGCAAACGTTTCTTCGACTGTCTGTGAATCAAGGCCATCATCAACCGGTTGTTCAGGTGCTTCGGAAGATTCTGCACTTGGCGATGCTGATGTTCTCGCTGCCTGCCCCTGCTCTTCATTACCTTCAGCAGTTGCACCGCCATCTGAAGCTTCATTGCTTTCACCACCTACAGCTTGAGCTCCAGCACCAGAACCGCCACCACTACCCGCCGCTTCTCCAGTCCCCGCATCAGAAGCTGCGCCGCCAACCACATTCGACTGTGCATCATCAGAATCGCTGCCACCTTCAGGCGTTTCTTCTTGAACAGCACCACCGGAAGCTGAAGCCTCTTCTTCGTTACCAGCGCCACTTGGGTTATCTGCTAGAGCTTGGTTAACTTCGTCAGCTGCATCCGTGTTTTCAGCACCAGTCGCTATTGTTGACGCGATCGTATTCTGTTGATTCTGTTGGTTCTGCTGCTGAGAGGGAGTACCAGCATCATTCGTGTCCGTTTGTTCGACAGCATCATTGAGATCTTCGTTTTGGTTATTTTGGTTATTTTGGTTATTTTCGCCTGCCATTACAGCCTCCGTTGCTACTAGCTAACTGATCGTTTACAGGCATTAAAGGACACCATTTCGGAAAACCAAATTTTTATACAACATTTTTCATAATTTTCTTTTTACAAATAAAGATGCAAAAAAAATTTGAAATTCTCCTTTAAAGATCCTTAGTTATTGTCATTAAAGCAATTAAGGCAGTGGAATTATGATAGACATGACAAATTTGTTGCGTTCAATCGACAACAACCACAAAGGGCTGCAATTGCTATTGGGAGATTTTTACAAGGATTTTTCTGACGCAGCATCAAATATCGAACAGCTTCATAAAGGTCATCGTTTCCATGAGCTTAACCATTACGCAAGAAAGTTGAAGACAATCTTAACCCTACTGTGCGACCAGGATTTGCCGCCTAAGATGGCGAAACTGGAGCATTTAAGTAAACACGAGTTCCCTGCTCCGGAAGAACTTTTAGAGGATGTAAAAGCTGAATTGCTAAACGTTAATCGACAAATAAATCATTTATTAGAACTAGAAATCGTTTCAGATAACAAGGTATCGAGGTAGGTCATGAGCAATAATCAAATTGAGCATCACCTTAGAAAAGCCCTTGTTTCTAATACAGAAGCCACTAAGGTCACAGCAGACGATACCATAGTACTAGCAAGTGCAATGAGTAGTGTTCACAAAACGCTGCTTATTATATTTATGCTGGCACTGGTTGCGGTTGCCGTGGCGTCACAAGCACGTATAGACATTGTTGTTTCTGTTCGTGGTGAACTGCTTTTGGAATCTGACGTGGAAAAAGTTCAACACCTAGAAGGTGGGATTCTAGAAGAGTTGCTCGTAAGAAAAGGTGAAGTCGTTTATGAAGGGCAACCCATCGCGAGAATACGCTCACTCGACCGCAATACTCAGCTGGATACAGTAAATACAGAGATCATCCAACTTGAACTAGACAAGATTCGTTATGAAAGCTTGCGCGATATGGTGGAGCCCGACTTCACCACATTCATTGAGCAGTACCCTGAACAAGTGCAAACCAACATGAACACCTGGCGACAAGAGTACTCAAAAAACCGCTCAAATGAAGAGCTCATCACTCATGATATAAAGCACAAAAACTCCCTTATTAGCTCAATGCTAAAGCGCCGCAAAAGTTCAGAGAACCAGCTTTCTTTGATTCGTAAACAGCTCAATATCAAAAATACTCTCTATAAAGAAGAGATGGCTTCTTACGTAGATGTTCTCAATATGCAGGTCCAAGAGTCCAATATGGTGCGTGAAATAGAGAATCTGGATGAGTCGGTAATGAACGAGCGATTCCAACTCGACAAACTAGAAAAGCAACATCGTGATTTAGTTGAGAATCGAAATTCAGAGTATCAGGCACAAATCATTCAAGCGAACAAAGATCTCAAACTGAAACGAATCCTACAACCTCAGCACTCAGACAAGGTTGACCGCCTAGTCGTTTATTCACCGGTTGATGGTGTGGTCGACAAATTGCACTTTAACTTCCGGTCGGCGGTTATTCCTCCAGGCGAGAGTATCGCTGATATCGCACCGATCAATAACTCTCTTCACGGCGAAGCAAAAATCCCTCGTAAAGACATGGGGTTTGTGGAGATCGGCCAAGCAGTAAAAGTGAAAATGGATACGTATAACTTTGCCAAGTATGGTTTTGTAGAGGGAACTATAGCCTCTATCAGTCGCTCATCTTACGAAGAAGAAGACGCTGAGTTCTATTTGGCAGAGATTGAGATAAGCCAAAATTTTCTTGAGCGAGGAGGCACACAATACAAACTATCCCCTTATATGGAATTTACTGCCGATGTCAAAACGGGCTCACGCCGAGTCATCGAATACGCAGCCAAGCCTGTGATGTCCGCCATCGAAGATGCTTTCGATGAGAGGTAATGAATGAGCGGAAAGCCTTCATACAATATTTCGGTACCTGCGCTACGTCTAAGCATACTCTTTAGTGTGGTATTAGCTGCGCTTGCCTTTTATTTGTATTTCTCTTGGTCAAAGGTTGACTCGGTATCACAAGTGCAAAATGCCCCACTTCTTATCAAAGCCCAAGAGCTGAATCAAACCATAGAGTCAGACATTCAAACCTTACAGCGCTGTATAAAAGCCAATAACTGCAGCGCTAATGACTTAGATCTAACTACATTAAAGGGCGAGATTGACGAGTTTCGTTCATTAGCCTCCTTAAACAAAACCGAGTTCAGCTTGGTTGGCGCAACCGAATACACACAACTTGAATTGGCGATTAATCGTTTTTCAGATAGCTCAAAAACCCGTAATGACGTACTCGATTTATATCTTTCGCTCACCAACAACTACCTACAGATGGACGATAACTATCGCACCATGTTTAACAACCATGCAAGTGACCTAATGGCTGAGAAAAATGAGTTTTTCGTATGGCTATTTATGGTGGTGGCAGTGTTGGCTGTGATTAGCGTATTGTCCAATTTAGTCGCGATATTTAAGCTTAAGAAGTCCAGCTCAAATGAACGAGTCATCGACTATGAATTTGATGCGCTATACCAAGAGCTTAAACAACTGGATTTGCAAAGACTTGAAGAGCTTCTCAACGAAGTGAGCATCAACCCCAAACAGCGACAAATATACTCTCACCTCAAGTTGATCTTCAGCAAATTAGAAGATCAAAAGCGCAATAACGACCTTTATAAACAACTGTATGCGCTCATTGGCTATGAAATTCGCGGTATTACCAACACCATCAACGGTGGTGTTCAGTACCTAGTTCAAGAGACCGATGAAAGTGGCGTATTAATGGCGAAGGACATTACCTCCGCTTCCAATACCCTTTCTGAGCTAGCTGAAAACTACAACCGTCTGATATCTCAAGGAACGGAAAGCAAATCGAAAGAGTTCTCGCTGCTCAGCGTCTTATCAGAATTGATGATTCATATCAGTGCTAAAGTTCAACGAAATGAAGGCGAACTCGACTGCTTCATTTCCGACAACTTACCCAATCGCGTTGAAGGTCAATCCACCAGCTTGTTCTGGATTCTGTTTCTACAGCTTTCAAACGCAATTCAACTTAAATCAAACAAGAAGTTATTTGTGACCATTGAATCAGGCGCAGCGTCCGATATGGAAAACACGCGAGTCACGATTAACCTCAACTTTCTCTCAACCCTAGATGTGTCGGTGGCAAAGTTAAACAAGCTCCATTGGAGTGCTCATAAAGACCACACGACCAACACCGATGACTTGGCTAAGAGCGTGCTAAAAGATTATGGCTATTACGAAAGCCATTGGTTCCAATCAGGAGCCCAAGAGCGCTTTCAGATTGAGCTAGACCTCAAGGCGAAAAACTTCCATACCGAGAAAACTCGCTTCGATGGCAAGCGTTTACTGCTATGTGCTAACACTCAAGTTCGTATTGATGTGATGAAAAAGATGCTCGTAAATTTAGGACTAGATATCACCGAAGTTCGTACTGCAAACGAACTGTTCTCAGCAGCTAAAACCTTTGGTGACTATGACGCAATTATGTTGACTGACACCTTTGAACCTAACAAGCTACCGTCATTGAGCAAAACGGTGAAATCTCAACTCAAGAACCACCCGAACACCAAGCTACTACTGTCTGTCACGAATACTCAACATGCGCAAGAGTGTCACAGTTTTGTCGACAAGATCATCAACTCTCCTGCTATTCCGTATGAATTCATTCCGAACCTACTTGCCATCATGGAAGCAGAAGCCTCGGAAGAACAGATGGAAAACAGCTCATTCCTAATCGTGGAAGATGATCGAGTTCAGCAAATTCTTCTCAAACGAATTCTAACAAAACAAGAATACGAACCGGATACGGTTGGCGATGGTGCCGATGCGGTTAAGCACTTCATGAATAAGCGTTCTGACATCATCTTCATGGACTGCATTATGCCAGGCATGGGTGGCATTGAAGCAACCAAACGCATTCGTCAATTTGAACAAGAAAACGAGAAAAACCCTTGTACCATCATTGGTGCAACCGCATTGACCAGCAGTAATGAACATCAAGCGTGTATAGAAGCAGGGATGGATTACGTGATCAGCAAACCTTACAAGAGCGATGAAATCATCAAGGTGATCAACAAGTATGTGGCGGTACAAAAGCTTAACTAGCAGCATTATCGCTGCACTTGCAATCAGCACGACTCCTTCGGCAATGGCAACTACCCTGCTTGAGACGGTAGAGCTCGGCCTGCAAAACAGTCTATCCCTAAGAGCCAGTGACAAAGGCGTAGAAGAGAACGAATACAATATTGGTATTAGTCGTTCTAAGTTTCTCCCTTCGTTAAACGGTGCCGCCGATACCACATGGAATGAAAACGAGACCTTGTTATCGGGAGTTCCTGATGAAACCTCTAGCTATAACTCTAACAGCTATAGCCTTTCCCTTTCTCAATCGATATTTAACCTTGGTGACATTTTCAAATACGGCACCGCAAAGCTCGATTTCAATATCGAAGAAATTAAGCACGCAAACAAAATTCAAAGCACCATTTCAGAAATCGGATCTCAGTATTTTGAATACCTAAAAAACAATGCGCAAATCAAAGCGACCCTAGTTGAACTTAAATCATCTGAGACGCGAGAGCATCAAATGCGACGTAACGTAGAGCTAGGCAACACCGCGGCCAGTGAGCTATATGAGGTTATTGCGCAAAAAGAAGGAGTCGCTAACCGATTAAGAACGCTCCAAAAAGACCGACGCGTCATTCTTAACGGGTTATCGATTCAGATTCAGTACCCTATTACTCCGTCACAAGACATCTACGAAAGTGTTCCACTAAAAGAGATAAGTGAGACAGAGCAACGCTCAATTATGGACCAAGCGCTAAAACTCAATAACGATCTACTGGTCGCTAAGAAAAACGTCGAACGAAGCCGTCGTAGCTTAAAAGAGAGTGGGTCCAACTTTTTACCAACCGTTTCTCTTTCAGCCAGTTACCGCCATGACGATGCCAATAACTACGACAAAACAGACATCACTGCCACTGGTGAAAGTAACTCAACCAGTGTTGGACTGAATCTAGCCGTACCTATCCTATCGGGTGGCTCGGACTACTATGGTTATCAAAAATCATCGACGGCCATCGAGCGCACAGAGTTGCTTTATCAAGACTCGCTCTACACCACTCGTAATAGCGTGAACACATCAGTTCTTAACATTAACGACTTTTCTCAGTCGATCAGCAGTTATGAAAACATCATTCGTGCCAACTATGCCTCTTACAAAGGGATTCAACGCGCATATCAACTAGGCACGCGTACTATCACCGATTTACTCGCCGCAGAAAGCAAACTGTTTAGTGCGTTGCGAGACTACGAAAGTGCACGTTACGACTACATCATTGAGACGATCAAGCTTGAACAAATTAAAGGCGTACTGTCGATTCAGTCTATTGAGAGCATTATGCAATTAATGAGCGACATCGAAGGACGTGATAACCAAGATTTAGTGCCGAAACACCTTCTCTCAACCGAGTCGCTAAAGAAAGGAGGTCGCAATGCAAACTGAGCAGTTTTCTCAGAAAATCAATATGGCTGATAAGTGCTATCTCACTTTCTCTACCATTATCTCAACACTATTTGGTTTGGTACTGCCCTTCTCGATTCTGATCATTTTTGACCGAGTATTGCCGAACCAGGCACAAGACACCCTTTTCTTGCTGTTCGCGATCATTTTGATTTCGATATTCCTCGACTACCACCTAAAAAATCAGGAGGAGAAAATCTCCTCCGTGATCATGAGGCAGTTTGAGACAAACCTAACCAACAAGGTATTCCAATCTATCTGTTTGGCAGAGATATCTAAATTCCGCCGCCTAGAACCGGGGGAATATCTAGAACGCATCGCCACCATCCCCGAACTAAAAACCTTCTTTGGCGGGGAGTCGGTTAGAGCGCTTATCAACCTCGCAGTCAGTGTACTGACCATACTTATCATCGGATTAATCAACATATGGGCAGGTATCACCCTTCTCATTGCGTCACTGATCTTGGCTATATTCGCTTGGATCCTTTCTAAACAGAAGATTGGCAGCTTGCAAAACAAGTCAGACATCGAGGGCTTAACCACATCTAAAATCATTGAGATCATATCAAGCCCACTGGATATCAAAGCGCGAAATATGGAGTACCGCGTAGAAAGCTTGATGACACAAATGGTAGAGGAACGTGAAGTCGAGAACATCAAATACGAACAGATTGAATCTAACTTCAGTTTGATATTAGCGCTCATTCAACAACTCTCTATCGCTTGTGTGGTAGTTGTTTTGGCTACAGCGGTAATCAACATGGAATCAAGCCAAGGCATCATGGCTGCAATTATTATGCTAACCAACCGTTACTTCGCCCCTTACCAACAGGTGATGCGTACTGCGAGCCGTTGGGAGCTTAATAAACTCCATATTCAACGTATCGCAGAACTGCTTGAACTCGCAGCCTCTGTTGAACAGCAGCATGAGACGACAGAAGTTGAGCGGATATCGGTTAAATATTCAGACAAACAGCGTATCGAATTTGAGCGCGGCCAAGCGTATTTGCTGACAGGGAAAAGTGGCTCGGGTAAAACCCATTTGGCTAATTGTATCACTCGACAAAACAGTGACAGCAAATTAGAGATAATGATCAACGACACTCCGTTAGATGAGCTGAACTACAACGTTTGGCGCAACAGCGTATTGATGGTTGATAAGACCAGCTCCTTCGTAGAAGGCACCATTATTGATAACCTGACCTGTTTTCGCCCAAGCTTGAATAACACCGCCTTTGCCTTGTGCGAGACCATGAATATCAAGGCACAAATCGACGGGCTGCCTGCCGGTTTTTATACCGAACTCAAGGGCCATATGAGGAACCCTTTCTCACGCCAAGTGGGATACGCCCTGTTGTTGGTTCGTGCGTTACTGGCTAGCAAGCGTATCTTAATATTTGATGACATTGATTGTGTCTACGACGATGAGTTCGCCCGCTTGGTGCTCACCAGTACCGCTTACCGAGCCAACGATAAGATCCTCATTATTGCCAGTAACAAAATGGACAAACTGAATCACCGCCTCAAACGCGTCAAACTTACGGGAGGTGACCAATGAGTATCTTAGTTGATTTCAATAATGTACCGCAGCGAGTGCTCGACTTTGAAGCCAGCGGGTATGACGAACGTTATAGCCAATCACCACTGATTCGCGGCTTGGCCTACACCTTAATTGCCCTCGAGTGGGAAGGCACACCAGCGATACTCAGCGATGCATTCATTCCAAAGCCAAAAGACAGCGACAGTTTTACTGCGACTATCGAACGCCTTGGTTACCGCTGTGATGTCACCAAATTAAAAACACTCGAAAACATCGATAAGCACCCTCACCCATGCTTTATTGAGATAGAAAACCTCAGTGCTATCTTTCTTGGCACCAAAGATGGCAAGTTGATGCTGTTTGATTACACCAACAACAACACCATCGAATATCCAATGTGTAAAAAACCTTGCTTGTTGATTGCAATCAGCGAGTATTCACGCTTGTTCCGCGAACCACCACCAGAGTCACAAGACCGAAGTAACTGGATCAAATACGCGTTCTATCGTTACAACAATGAACTCAAAAGTTTAATCATCTTAAGCTTCGTGATCAGTATATTAGGTGCACTCCAACCCTTCTTCATCATGAGTGTGTATAACTTCGCATTGACGTCCAGCTCTGAAGCCACCCTCTATTGGTTGACCCTATTTGCGGTGATTGTTGGATTCTCTGAATACTTCTTTAAGAAGATGCGGGTCAATATCATTGCCACTTCCGGTAAAGATCTCGCGGTTCATATATCGCAAGCCGTGATATCGAAGCTGCTATGGTTGCCCTACGCGATGACCTCAACCGCCGGTGTGTCATCTCAACTTGCCCGCTTAAAAGACATCGATACGTTTAGACGCTTGGTTACCGCAGAATCGACACTTAGCTACTTTGATATGCCGTTTGTGATTGTGTTTATCATAGCCATTGCTCTGATGTCCGGTACCGCGGCACTCGTGGTAATGGGCGGATTGATCTTGATGTTGGTGTTCTGTGTATACTCGCGTTATATCTATTCTCAAGCGACGTCCAAAAGCTCTCGGGCTAACGCCATGGTTTCCTACCAATGGAATGAGATACTTCGTGGCATCAAAACCATTCAAGGGTTGCCGCTCCTGCGCGTGGTGCAATCTCGTTTTAGTGCTTCTCACTTCCAAAGTACCAATGATGCCGAAAATGTTGCGGTGACGAATAGTAAAATTCAGGCCGCTGGCGGTAGTTTGATTCAGGTGATTGGTACTGCAAGTATCGTGACTGCCGTTATTGGCGTAATGGAAGGTACCTCAGATGCCGGAGCCATGCTCGCAACCGTGATTCTGGTATGGAAAGCCTTAGGCCCAATCATGGGTATCTACAATTCGATCTCCAAGTTTCAGTCAATTAAGGCTTCATCGGCACAGATTAACAATTTGATGTCGATGAATGACGACAAGCTAACACTTGAAAAAAGCCCACCGATTCGCCTGTTCCAAGGCAGTATTGTAGGCAGTGGCGTGAGTCACCGTTATGCCGGCGCGGCAACAGGGCTAACCAACCTTGGCTTCAAAATCCCACCAGCAGCAAAAGTGGTGGTTTGTGGCCCTACCGGATGTGGAAAAACGACGTTGATTTCTATCATTGCTGGCTTAGAAGACCGTTATCAAGGTGCTGTCTCTGTCGATGGTTACAACATTAAACAATTCAACAGCTATCGCTACCGTACCTCAATTAACTACATCCCTTTTAACCTACATATTTTTGAAGGCTCTTTAGAGACCAACTTCATTCTACACAATGGGTTAATTCCGACTGAAAAGATGAAAGAGATGGTCAGCTTCTTCGAGCTAGATGAATGGTTACCAGAAGGGTTAGCAACACAGCTCAGTGTAGACAAATGCAAAAGCCTACCTAATGGAATTCAGCAAAAGCTTCGCCTCGCCCTTGGCCTAGGCAACTGTGAACAATCTCTGATAATCATCGATGAGCCATTCAACGGCGCTGAGCAAGAAAACGCCCAATATTTTAACCGATTATTTACTGATAAACTTTTGAATAAGAGCGTAATTTTCTCAACCAATGACCCGGGATTAATCGCGACATCGAACATGAGTCTAGTGTTAGAACCTGACGGGAACCTTAAATATTTTGGCTTAACAGACAAATACTTAAATAGCTTAAGCTAAAACTACAACGTACATTCACAATTCATTCGTCAGATAAATGGATAACATTGACACGCGGGTGATCGAGAGGGATGATTCGCTCAAAAAGCACAAATAACAAGGAACCAGATGTACACATTCGTTGCTGACAAGCTTGATGTCACTTACTTATCCGCAATTCCTGAAAACCATCAACTTCAGGAATGCGATGTCCCTGAAGAAGAGCTAGAACTCCGCGAAATCATTGAGATATGGTATGAATGTTCTTTCCTGCCCGCTTTTAATCTTCAAAAGGTCGATATTGCCCACAAGGCGGAGCTTACTATTATACAAGCCCATGTATTGAATAACGATACTCAGACCTTAGCTTTCCTTCTCAAAAACAGAGTCTATCGTGCTGCACTCAAGCGCATCTTAGGTGTTTGGAAGTTAGAACACTCTACAAAAGAGATACTAGAACAACTTCTATCCGCAGCAAATCAGAGTAAAACTCGTACTCACTAATCTTGCTTTTGACACATTCATCAGCAAGCACAAGGAGAGCAATAGAACTAACATCAATAAATTGCCGCCAATTATTGGTTTAATCAAAATAAGTTTCGGAATCATAAGAACTTATACTCCTCCCACAGTTCCAAAAAATTAACCGACTCAAAGTTTCCATATCGCTAATTTTATTCTACTGTTTTTATATAAAAACAGTTGGATGGATCCTTATATGGCGATTACGGTCTGGAATAACCTTTCAGTCAAACATAAACTCTTTGGCTTAGTTCTACTTCCCATTTCACTTTTGCTCTTCCTCGCTGGCAGACAAGCCTATATCTTGACGACACAGTTAACTGATTTTGAGCGCACCAATCAGTTATCTGTCTACCTTCAAGATATTTCTGTCTTATACAGAAGCACCTTAGCGTCGAGTCCTGAAGAGTTTACCGCTCAAAGTGAACAAGTTAAGTCAGAACTCAAAACCTTATCTCCTATTATCTTCCTCGGGGCTTCTGATGACATGAATCAGTTAGTCGCGGATTTTAGCGAAGCGACCTTATCGACTATGGAAGCAACGGACACTTACGATAAATTGGATGGCCTTGAATGGCAGAGCGATTTATACAAACAGTTGTTACTTGAAATCGAGAAAGTCCCATTTGAAAACACCAAGCGTGAAATCCAACAACATCTCACAGCGCTACAACAACTAGAGTGGTTAATGTTTTGGTCGAACGAAGAGTTCAAATTAGGTACCTCACTGATTGAAATATTCCAAAGCAGCCAAGAGTACGATCCAGAGCTAGCAGAACAGATAAAGACCTTAAGTGAAAGGCAGCAACTGTTCTTGGAGCGCTTTGTGTCATTGAATGCCAACGAACATCAAGTGTCACTGATGGTTGAAGTATTTAGAAATGATGTGTTTGCTCAAAGCCAAGAGATCCGTAACGCACTGCTTGATCTAAACGCCATCAGTCAGCTTACACCTCAAGAGATATCTGTCGGATTAGAAGCTATGAACGCCCGACTGAACCTGTTACAAAACTTAGGGAACGTCATCAAGCAGGAGTTCCAAGTTGAAGTTGAGCAAGCAATCTCAGCGGCTCAAGTACAAAGAACACTATTCATCTCTTTAGTCGCCCTACTCGCAACGATTGTTATGGGGTCAACCTTGAGTTTGGCAAGACAGGTAACCAATAATCTTGGTTTGGTTCTCAAGTTCTTAAAGAGTGAAAATGATGAGACTCGCCCTTCATTGGAAAAGCTCATTCAAGGTAAAGATGAACTTAGTTTATTCGCTCAACAAGTCGAACGTTTAACTATCGAAAGAGAACACGCCAAAGAAAAACTCACGCAAGCAAAAGAAGACGCAGAGCGAGCGAAAGAGGACGCGGAAGAAGCCAAAGATCACGCAATACAAGCGAGTAAGGCAAAAAGCAGCTTCTTGGCCAACATGTCACACGAGATCCGTACCCCGTTGAACGGCGTTATTGGGATTTCAGAAATCCTCGCAGATACACCGCTCACACCAACTCAACGTGATTATGTCGATACCATAGAAACCTCTTCACAACTCTTGCTCAGCTTAATCAATGACATTTTAGACTTCTCGAAAATCGAATCGGGTATGTTACTTATCAGCCCACATTCTGCGTCTATACGCGAATCAATTTATGATATTGCGTCGATTGTTGCGCCAAAAGCCAAAGAACAAAAAATATCAGTCAACGTTGATATCAGCCCGGATACTCCAGCTCGAGTGATGATCGATGATCACCGTCTAAGACAAGTCCTGATGAACTTCATGTCGAATGCTGTCAAGTTCACAGCTGAAGGTGGCGTTACCCTCTCAATCAACACGCTCCAACAAGCCGATGACAAGGTTACGGTTCGCTTTGCAGTGCGAGATACGGGGATTGGTATCGATAAGCAACAGCAAAAACAGATATTCGAACCCTTTGCACAAGAAGATGATTCAACGACCAGACAATTTGGTGGCACCGGTTTAGGTCTTGCTATCAGTACCCAACTTGTAGAGCTTATGGGCGGACAAATTCAACTGGATTCGGTTAAAGGAGAAGGCAGTTGTTTCTATTTCGATCTTGAGTTGCCCGTTGATTCAGCATTGCCGAAACCAAGCACGGCTTCTTCCGACATCTATATTCTTGGGCATGCCAACTTGCTTTCAGAGCGTATCGATAATGAACTCAAACTGTATGGACTTGATGTCGCACAAACCACCGATAGTACGAGCGTGATTATTGACCGCATAGCTAACCAGGCACACACAAAACCGATTACCGTCATCTTTGCCGAAGACGATACGCTCCAAGCCAGTGACTACGCTGATAGCTTAGACACACTTCATAAAAATGGCGCTACCATTTGTTTGATTCGATCCTTTCTCAGCGACCCTGCGGATATCGGTCAATGTATCACGGCTCAAGTATCACAACCCCTACTGGGTCTGCGACTAATCAAAGCGGTCGAGCTGTGTGATACGCAGGGTTTGGCTGAACTGTCCAATTCGAAACAATCGGAACTTCAGGTTCAGCAAAAGATTTTGATAGTCGAAGATAACAGGATTAATCAGAAAATCGCAGGGCTGCACGTCGGCAAAAGCGGCTTTGAATTTGAATTCGCCAATAACGGGCAAGAAGCCGTGGATATGTTTACTGCCAACCCTCATTACGCCGCCATTCTCATGGACTGTATGATGCCCGTAATGGATGGCTTTGAGGCAACGGGTCACATTCGTCGTATTGAGAAAGAGACAAAATCGACCCGCCGCATTCCTATCATTGCGTTGACTGCCAGTGTCATCGATGACGACATTCAAAAGTGTTTCGATGTGGGTATGGACGATTACGTGCCCAAGCCGTTCAAATTCGAGATGTTAAAAGAGAAAGTGCTAACGGCAGTAGAAGCAATGCCACTGCCGGCAACACACGATACACTGCCAAAGTTCAATTCGACAGTCCCCCCTATCCACAGTGCCGCATCAGTGACGCAGGCACCTAAATTCGCCAGCGCAACCCAAACCATATTGCCTGAAGAACCAAAGGAAGAATTGATACCAAGTAAGTCTGAAAAGATCCTCTTGGTAGAAGACAACCGCGTAAACCAGAAAGTAGCCTCGGTTATGCTTAAAAAAGCAGGTTATGCCTTTGAAATCGCGGACAACGGACAGATTGCCGTTGATATGTACCAGAGCGACAGCAGTTTCGACGTCATTTTGATGGACTGCATGATGCCTGTGATGGATGGCTTCACCGCAACCAAGGAGATTAGAGAACACGAGAAGAACTTAGGCTTAACAAAAACTCCAATCATCGCGTTAACTGCCAGTGTTATCGATGATGATATTCAAAAGTGCTTTGATTCCGGAATGGATGGTTACGTTGCGAAGCCCGTGAGAAAAGAAAAGCTATTCCATCAAATTGAAAGTGCGACTTGTTAGGAGATACCAATGGATTGGATGAAAACAATAAAAACACTCCAATGCAGAGCTGTGCTAACCGCAGTAATAGGACTGTTAGGAAGTGTGCTTCTTACTAGCCCAGCTCATGCAGCGGAAGATTACGCCATATTCTCTTTAGATTCAGGGTTTGAAGAGATATCAATTAACAAAGCAAGAAAGTTATATCGAGGTAAAACCAAACGTCTTAACGGCAAACGTGTAGAACTATCGGACTGGCCTGAAAACAGTGCTGAAAGAGAGGAATTTTATCAGCTATTACTTGGAAAGAACGCCGCTCAAATGAATGCTCATTGGGCCGGTTTATCTTTTTCAGGAAAAGCTCGTTATCCAAGAGAAATCAAAACGGCGTCAACAGACAGCTTAGTGGACTGGCTTGATGACAAACCAAACCGTATTGGTTACTCCCCACTCTCTTCGGTACCTCAAAATGCCAACGTTCTCTACGTTATAAGTTCGGAGAAATAACATGAAAAGAATAATTACGTCAGTACTATGTGCTTCAATTGCTTCTCCGGCTTTCGCCATTATCGAACTCACCGATAACTTATCCTTGAGTGGCTTTGGCTCGACCTCTTGGGCAACATCTGACAACGATAACCCATTGATTATTAATCGCGGATTTACCGATGAAAGTTGTTACGACTGCGATACCACTTTCGGTGTACAACTCGACTATTTCTACAACTCATTTAAAGCGTCGGTACAAGTTGTTAAAGCACCTCAGTTTGATTGGAGCGACCCACAATTAGAATGGGCTTATCTCGGCTATGAGTTTAATGACTTCGATGTCAGCGTTGGTCGATTAAGACTTCCGCTGTTTCTTGCCTCTGAGTACTACTATGTCGGTCAAGCCTACATGACAGCAAGGCCGCCTACAGAGGTGTATAACGCCGTACTGGGTATTACCGCTTTCAACGGTATCAAAGTGAGTTGGACCCATGATGTAAGCGATGAAGCGACGCTATTTCTTACTCCATTCTTAGGTATCAAAGACAACAATGAAGTCGACTTCAATTCGAGTACAGAACTGGAATTTGAAACCAATCGAATGTTCGGTGCCAACCTTCAGCTTAGTGGTGAGAACTATCGTTGGAACTTATCCTTCCTCGATTCAAACTTTGATCAGACGGTTAAGATTAAAAACGTTGGTTCTCTTCCAAAACAAGACAACCAACACATTCAACTTTGGTCTTTGGGTGCTGAGTACGAATTTGGTCAAGCCATACTGGCCAGTGAAGGTCAAATCAGTGACTTCTCCTCCTCGATGTACGCAAGTTTAGGTTACCGACTTAATTCATTCACGCCGTACGTGGTTTACGGAGCTGAGTTCGACTCTAATGAACATCTAACAGGCAACAGCTATTTAATTGGTGTTGATTACGACGTGTTACCTAACGTCTCTATCAATGGTGAGGTGCAATACTTTGAAGCTCGTAAGACAAACGGCGCCTTTGTTGAAGACTTCTACCCGCTGGGTACTTTTGATGATAAAGATGCAGTGCTCTATACCATTATGCTGAGTTTCGTGTTCTAACCTCTACCGAGAAAACACGTAACCAGTAAAACGAAAAGCCCAAGACAACACCTTTATCTTGGGCTTTTTACCATCATTTAAAACTGTATTAGTACTTAAACAGCACTTTCACATCACCCGTTACTGCCGATTCATCAACGTAACCAATGGCGTTAGTTTTTGACGCTACCGTTGTGATGGCCTCGCTATAGTCTGCAACTTGAATAGGCGCTTCAGCTTTACCTGTAAACACTAGCCTTGACCAAGCAGATTGTAGCTGAGATTCACTGCGCCCCGTTGCGACCTCATGGAAGGCAAGTCGCCCCTCTGAACCATCAACTAACTCTATAATTTGCGCCTTAGTTCCGTTAGCCAGCTTGCTCTTTTTACCCATAAAGAGCTTTTTGACATCCGACTTCGACAATGACTCCACACCTGCATTGTTACCAATAACAACCATGCCTGCCGATACATTAAATGAAAGGATGGCTAATGTTATCGCTGATAATAAAGTTTTCATGTTGCCTCCTTAAAATACGAAATCTAGACGAGCTGAATAGACAATTGAGCTATCTTCAAGGTAATTCCCTGTCGCCATAAATGGGTTGGCTGCAGACGTCTCAACATTGGTTTGGAAGCCACCGCTTGTATCGCGGTAATCCACGTAAGTCACGTCAGCCTTTAACGACATATTCTTAGCAAAGTCCCAGCGGTTACCGATAGAGTAAGAGATACGCTCGTAATTCATCGACTCTTTAACTGCCGTAATCGTCATGTTTTCACGTTCATCGTTATCCGTGGTTTCAACCCAGCTAACTGAAAGGTAAGGTGTAAACTCATTGATTCGATAACCGACCAAGCCTGAAACGGATTGATAGTCGTAGAATTGACCTTCAATTTGAACGTCAGCGGCTTCTACGTTAACCAGTAGGTCGCCATTATCATATTGCGCCCCCAAAGAGATAAACTGACCATCTTGGCTATCAAGTAAAGGAGCTAAATGGCGGCAGTACGGGTCCGTTGATGTATTGAAATCACAAGATGGGTTTGTTTCAGCAACCAAGTAAGAACCACGGAAAGTAAAATCATCAACGTTCCAGTTCGCGCTCAAACCATACAATTGATCTAACTTAACCTCACCTACGATTGAATCTTCCTCATCGATAGTACCAATACCAACCAGTGGCTGCAGCAACAGGCTTGAATCTTCAAGCTCTATCGGAATCAGCAAATCTGCGCCGGTATAACCTTTCAAAACAATGTTTTCATAAAGCTCTTGAGACGGCCTGATCATTGGGTACGCATAGCCTAAATCGGTATAGTCTGAATAGAAGAATAGAGGAAGACGAAGCTTACCTGCACGAGCAGTAAACGAATCGAAATCATAAGACGCGTAAGCCATCTCAAATTTTGGATCATAGTCATAGCGGCTATTAGCAACCACCTGTGTTACGAATTTAGCACGCTCGTTGACTTGAAAGTCAAACTGCACCCCCGCTAGCGTCTCTTGTTCCCAGTCAAGTTTTTCGTCAGTGTAACCCGCATAACCTATGGCGTTATCTGACTTACCAATACCTACAGAACCGAATCCGCTAATACGAATATTGTCCATACTTGTAGCATTAGCGCCAAACGCCATGCCTACGAGTGCAGCAACCACTGTCTTTCTCATAACTAACTCCATTGTTATGTTATTTTCTTGTTTTTATATGAATCACCCGAATTTCGGGTGTAGACCTCCCTCCTTTATGTTTCACGAACAAGGATAGAGAGGACAATTAGGGGCTTTTAACTCACTTTAAAGTGGCCAGTTAATGTTGATATGTTTCGAGTGACCTCTTGAATATCATGGGCGACAGCATCAACTTGTTTTACACTGTTGCTAGTGCCTTCTGCCATTTTGCGAATTTCTTCTACAAAGGTTTCTATTCGGGTTGAGGTCTGTTCTTGCTGCTCCGTCGCAGCGGCAATACTTTCGTTTCGTTGGCTGATTTCGGTGACATCTGATGTAATTCTTTGTAGTGAACCTTCAGCCACTAAGAACTTCTCTACACAGTCTTCTGCTTTAATAACGCTTTCAGAGATAATGGTCGAAGCGGTTTGTGCTTGTTCTTGAAGTTGTAAAAGTACCGACTGAATTTCTTGGGTTGAAGTTTGTGTCCGTGACGCTAACGTTCGAACCTCATCAGCAACAACAGCAAAACCTCGACCTTGTTCTCCAGCACGGGCCGCTTCAATGGCCGCGTTAAGCGCTAACAGGTTGGTTTGTTCTGCAATCGCACTGATCGACTCTAAAATTGAACCTGCACTCTGTGTGTTGTCGTTCAACTGTTTGACAACGTGCGATGCATTGCTGACATCGTTCGTTAGCTCTTTTACCGCTACGATTGTGCTCTCAACTTGCTGCTCCCCTAAGCTTGCTTGTTCGCTAGCACTAGAAGCTGAAGATGACGCATCATTTGCATTGGTTGCAATGTCTCGAGCAGCAAGAAATAGCTGATTTAATGAGCTAGAAACTTCTTCAATTGAAAGGTGTTGCTTAGTAGAAAGCTCGTTTGTAACTTGGCTCGACTTAACAAGAGAGCCAGAGATCGAATCCAGTTGAGTCACGTTGTCTATGGTATGGGTTACGTTCTGCTGCAGATGAGACACGAAGCTATTAAATGACTCTACTAATGGTTTAAGTTCATCATTTTTCTCGTGTTGAAGGCGTACTGTTAGGTCTCCGTCTCCCTCAGCAATATCGTGCATCTTATCGCTAATGTTTGCCAGATCCGCTCGAATTCCTCTTACGACTAACCACCCGAAGATACACATAGCAAGCATTGCCACAGCACCAGAAACACTCATGATTTGATTAGCCTGTTTATTATTGGCTTCTAATTTTTCAACGGCATTCTCGAACTCAGTTTGTCGGTCTGCACTGAACTCACGTATGCCGAGGGTTAAGGCATCCAAAATCGCGGTACTTTCTTTTGCCAAACGACCGGCCTCGCTGAGACTGATCTCCTCATCGATCATTCCTTGGGCAATTTGGTAGGCAAGTTCAAAATATTGATTGGTTTTATTTTGCAGAAGTGTCGATTCACTCTGCAGAGAAGGATCCAATGCGATTTGAATATTGAAGTTACTTTGAATCGCAGCAAGAGTTTGCTTGTTCATCTCCAAAATCTCTTCATCACCGAGCGTTACAGCTAAGTTAAAGCGCTCCGCCAATTGGGAGATCAGCACACTGTTTAACGACGCCGCGTTCATCACGGGATAAGTAACTTGGTCAATTCGATTAACCTGCTTGGTATTGCTAGTGAGTGTATTCCCACCGACAAATAGAATACTAATAAACCCTACTAACGAAACCAAACATAACGCCAAAATTCGATTCTTAATCGATAGTGTAAACATAAGCTTCCTTGCTAAACAGTATGACAAACCGCACTAGTATTTTTTGGCACAATAACAGATCTGACCAGTTATTCAATCGGTCAATACAAAAATAGTGATAAATATGTAAATATTGTTTATAAAATGTATCATCTAAAAAATTACCATATAAATCATAAGTTTTAATTTTTAACTTCATCAAATACAGCTTAATTCCAAGCTCGTCATCCTGTTTAAAACTTAATGTTTATTCGACTTCATACTCAACCAGC
This sequence comes from Vibrio sp. T3Y01, assembly GCF_013114525.1. Lineage (NCBI taxonomy): Bacteria > Pseudomonadati > Pseudomonadota > Gammaproteobacteria > Vibrionales > Vibrionaceae > Vibrio > Vibrio sp. T3Y01. The sequence continues at coordinate 171,636 of NZ_VTXJ01000006.1, forward strand.
ATATTTAAACGCACGTATTCCATAGGCTTAATGTCGAGTTGAAATATATAAAAACACGATGATTCAAACGCGTTACCAATAATTAAATTTCCTACATGCCCTACACTTTAATAACTGTGTCAACATCGTCAGGTTTGTGTAAGAAGGCGACAGGCTCACGAACTTACTCTTTTTAATTCAGTCAACCTTAGAGCGACTAAATTAAACCTCTAATTGGAGAGCGCATGCGTATAGCAACTTTATCTTTAAGCTTGGTTTCAGCGGTGGGTTTTGCTGCTGAGCCCAGCCCTTTTCCAGTAGTGCCTGATGCTGAAGGTGACAAATTCATGGTTAGTGCGACAAACCCCTATGTCAGCAGCACTGGCTATTCGATACTGAAACAAGGTGGTAATGCCATCGATGCCATGGTGGCAATGCAAATGACCATGTCGGTGGTCGAGCCCGACATGACCGGGATCGGCGGCGGAACGTTTGCTTTGTTTTATCAGCATGATAAAGAGCAGTTTCTCGCTCTTGATGGACGAGATGAGGCTCCTGCAAGCGCGACACCCGACATGTTCATGGAAAACGGCAAGCCACTGAGTCGAAATGAGATTTTGGGCCCACGTTCGGTCGCAGTACCGGGCACGCTTAGCTTGCTCTATAGCGCACATCAAGAATACGGGAAACTACCTTGGTCTGAGTTAGTTCAACCGGCCATCGACCTGGCGAGCAAAGGTTATGCGATGAACAGCTACACGTACGACATTGTGGTCCGTGAGCAAACCCGTTTAATTGAAGATCCAGAAATCAAAGCGCTCTATTGGGATAACGACGAAATCAAACCGACGGGCACCTTGATGACCAACCCAAAGCTTGCCGACACGTTGACCAATATTGCTCAACAAGGTGACAAATACCTTTATGGTGGAGAGTTTGGTAAGAACATTGTAGAAACGGTCAACAGTCGCATCGATTCAGGCCACGCAAAATTATCCATTGGAGACTTTGAGCAGTACCAAATCAAAAAGCGTGACGTCATTGAGAGCGACTATCGTGGTAACAAGATCGTATCCTTTGGCTACCCTGCCTCTGGTGGCGTGATGGTAGCGCAAAGCCTAGAAATGCTAGAAGCGTATGATTTGGCAGACATGTCCAAAACCGACGCAGAACCATGGCGCTTGATGACAGAGGCAATGAGAATCGCTAAAGCCGATCGTATTGCTTACGCCGGCGACCCTGATTATGTGGAAACGCCCGTAAGAGCCCTGCTTGATAAATCTTATATTGATAAGCGACGCCAACTGATCCCAGAAAATGGCATCGCTCAATCAAATCCAAAAGCTGGGGAGGTTTCAGATACCGACTACGCACAACATCAAGGCTTTGAGAGTAAGGATACCGGACACATCTCCATCATCGACAAAGAGGGCAACGCGATAGCAATGACAAGCACCGTCGGTACAGGAATGGGCTCTGGCGTGATGGTAGACGGTGTGATTTTGAATGCGCAAATGGCGAACTTTTCAACCAAACCAGCCATCAATGGAAAACCAAGCCAAAATGCAATTGAAGCAGGCAAGCGTCCTCGCTCAGCAATCACGCCATTAATGGTGATGGATAAACAAGATGACCTGCGTTTAGTTGTTGGCTCTCCGGGTAGCTCACAAATTCCTGGGTACGTGTTAAAAACCGTGGTTGGTGTTGTGGATTGGGATCTATCAGCGCAAGAAGCGATTGACCTGCCAAACATTCAATACGGTACTAAGATAGATCGCACCAAGCCCTATGACCCAACAGGCCTTTTGGTCGAGAAAAAAACCTACGCCGAAATGTTGGTTCCAGAATTCATGCAACTTGGTTACCCAGTGCATGTCATCCCTGTCGTCAGTGGCTTAAACGCCATTGAAATCAAAGACGGAAAACTTTACGGCGCAACAGACAGACGTCGCGCATCCAGTTCTATGGGTGAATAGATGTTTTATGAGTGAATAGATGCTTTACGGGTGAGTCGCTCGGCTCACCCACTATAACACCTCTGATTTGTCTCTTCTTCCAACCACACATTTTAGAATCACTTCTAAATGCAAAAAAGCCAGTCGAACGTTTCGACTGGCTTTTCAATAACTCACTCTAGTTTATCGATTAACGCAATTACTATGAACTTGGCGCTACTCGCTTCTCTTTCAACTGCTCGATCACATAGTCAGGTGCGACTTTACTAAGCTCAGTCAAACATTCATCCGTTTTTTCATTACCGTAACGAACGTAAATATCACATACAGCGTAGAGTTGCTCTGGAGCGCCAGAAATCAAATACGCCTTTTCAAATGATTTTGTCGACTTGTCGATATCGAGATCTTCTTGCAATACGCCGTTGAGATACCAGTAATAGCTGTTGTCTTTCGCTAGTTCAGCAGCCACTTCAATCTCTTTTGCTGCGGCGCCCTTCTCTTCTAATCGAACTAAGGTCAGCGATTTTGAGTAATGCAAAGCCGCATTGTCCGGCACATTCGCTAAACCACGATCTAACACTTCAGCCGCTTGTTGGTCTTTCTTCTGAGCTCGGAAGTTGTCTGCGTAACTCAACCATACTTGAGGATCATTTTGATGCGTTTTAATCAGCTCTAAATAAACCGTTTCCGCCTTTTCCCACTCATTGTGCCAACGTAGGACATCTGCAAACAGTAACTGAAACTTCTCTGATTCTTGTGTTTCCAAGAAAGTGATCAGCTCTTTTACCGCCGGTTCAATTTCCGCTTTTTGCGCTTCATCTAGGGTGTTGAAATCACGAACTAAATTCGATGTCGCTGTGTGGCGAACCATGGTATCACTGTCTTTAAGCAAAGGGGAAACCAATGCCCAACGATGTTCCAGTTGATATGGTTCAGAGCCAATAACCGCAGCTTCGCGTACTTCAGGGTCTTGGTCTTTCAAGCCTCTTGCAACGGCCACCAGCGCGTTTTGGCTTGGGTATGAAGCCAATTCTTGCAAAGCTCCTGTGCGGTTTTCAACAGACTGATTCTTATCTTGTGCCATGTAAGACAACTGCTGAATGCGTGTTTGAGTGTCAGTCATTTCAAGTACTTGATTAATGTTCTGTGCAGGTGCGTCAACAGTAGCTTGGACGCTGTTAGCTGCCATTGCAGATGTTGATAGCAATGCGGACGTTGAAATAACTAAAGCAACCGCTGTCGCTAAACTCTTCTTGATCATAGTGGTACCTTAAACTTGAGAATTTAGCCTGTCCCTAGACTCATATCTGATTGATTATCGTTAAGATTGATAGACCTTGAATTAAAACTTGGTCTCGAACGTAGCTTGTTTGGCCATCTCAGCACGACGCGCCATCATTACTGAATCGCTGTACTTACCATGAGCTACGGGATGTCTCATAGCGCGAGCGATGTAAGCCATTGATTTATCAACATGAGAGAAGAACTTGTGCCAACCCGCACATAAGTAATTCAAGCCCGGCTCACCTGAACGAGTTTTAATAAAGCGGTTTTTAGGGCACTCACCATGACAAGCAAACTTATAATCACATTGCTGACATTGGCTGGTTAATGTGCGTGATTTAGCAAAGCCAAACTTCTGTTGTGAAGCGCTGTACGCCAGATCATCCAACTTCTCGTGATGGATATTCCCGATTTTGTATTCCGGATAAACATAGTGGTCACATGAGAAAACGTCACCATTAGGCTCCATAGCAAGGCCTTTTCCGCAAATCTCATTCAAGGTACAAAGTGGATTAGGACGACCAATCCACGTTTCTAAACTTGCTTCGAAATACTGCACGAACACTTTACCGATATCGTTTTTCGCCCACTCATCAAACACGGTAATCAGGAAGTTACCCCACGCCAAATCTGATACACACCATGATTCCATAATTGAATCTTTATGACCCGGGATCAGGCGTTTGTCACCCTGCTTCAATTGCTCACTCACTTGAGAGGTTTGTGGTGCAACCGTTCTAAAGGTTTTTTGCTCAACGATAGGGATAAATTGCATTTGTGGCGACTTCACCACATCACGTAAGAATCGGTACACTTCTAGTGCATTTTGACTGGTCAGGTTGTTCACGCAGGTTAACGTCGCGAATTTCACTTGGTGTTTATGCAGCAGTTCAACCGCAGCCATTACTTGCTTGAACGTACCACGACCGGCTCGGTTAGTACGGTAGGCGTTATGCAGCATCTCTGGGCCATCAATACTTAAGCCTACCAGGAAGTTATTCTTTGCTAAGAATTGCCCCCAATCGTCATTCAGTAATGTGCCATTGGTTTGTAGGTCATTGGAAATCAATACACCTTCAGGTTGGTACTTCTTCTGTAGTTCTACCACACGTTCAAAATAAGCCAAACCAAGCATGGTGGGTTCACCACCCTGCCATGAGAAGATAATTTCTGGCGTATTCTGGCCTTCGATGTATTGTCGGATATACGTCTCTAACGTTTCATCATCCATTCTTGGAGAACTGCCTTTCTTGTACTCCAACAAATCTTGCTTACTTAGGTAGTAACAATATTTACAGTCAATGTTACACGCTGCGCCAATCGGCTTCGCCATAACATGTAAGCGCTTAGACGCTTTACCATTATATTGAGGACCTTGAGTAATATGCATGATTTACCTACCTATCTTATTATCTTGTTCCCATCATAATTCCGAATGAAGTCAGTGGCATGTTATACCCTTTATAACCAATAGGAATGACCAAAAACGTTAGAATTACACCCTATTTCGAACATTTGAGGCACGTGATGAAATTTATCAATTACAAACATTTAGCAGCAGTCAGCGGCGTCACCATGACTATTCTTCTCAGCGGCTGTTCAAGCGTGCCAACACACCCTATTGCCCAACAAATTGACCAAGATATGGTTCTCGTTGAAGGCGGCACATTCACCATGGGTTCAAACAGCCCAGAAGCAAGTAAAGCCGAGCGCCCAGCACGTAGTGTTACTGTAGATAGTTTCTACATCGCCAAGTTTGAGGTGACTCAAGAATTATTCGAATCTGTCATGGGCTCATCTCTCAGTTATTTCCAAAACCCACAAGTTCCCGTTAACAACCTAAGCTGGCAGCAAGCGAACTATTTCGTAGAGCAATTGAATGAGTTAACTGGCGAAGATTACCGTCTACCAACCGAAGCAGAATGGGAATTTGCTGCCAAAGGTGGCAACAAAAGCAAAGGCTATACTTACAGTGGTTCCAATAACTTAGATGATGTTGCGTGGTACTCAGCAAATTCGAAAAATAGCGCACACCCAGTCGGGCTAAAGAAGCCAAATGAACTAGGCTTATATGACATGACTGGTAATGTTGGCGAATTCGTGATCGATGCCTTCGATGACACCTTCTACCGATTTGGTCCAACAGACAATCCAAACAACGCTAAACACAGCGACGTAGGCTTATCGCACAAGTCTGTTCGCGGTGGCAGTTTTGCTTATGACGAAAATGAATCGGAAAGTTACCGTCGTGATTTCGCAAGCCAGTCCATCACCATGTCGGACATGGGTTTGCGGTTGGTTAAAGATGCAAATTAGATACGTGAATAACCCTATCTTAACGTTAAGAATCTGACCACACGCTAGAACACTGCGCCAAAACTGAATAAGGACACCCTATGCAATACACCAAGCTTTCAGGTCTTACACTTGCTCTACTCTGTGCTTTGCCCGCAACAGCCGCAGAGAAACCTGATTTGGTTCTTCAAATCACGGTTGATGGTCTGCGTGCCGACCTTATAGAGCGCTATAAGCATAACTTTGGTGAGGGTGGCTTTCGCTACTTGATGGATGATGGCACCTATTACACCAATGCCAATTATCAACACGGTAATACAGAAACCATTGTCGGCCATGTATCACTAGCAACAGGCGCTCCACCTAGTGTACATGGCATGGTTGGTAACGTTTGGTACGACCGCAGTGAAGAGCGTTTAGTGTATAACGTAGAGGACGGCAACTACACCATGTTAACCTCTGGTGCGGGTGTCGATAAAGCTACAGAGATAGATCCAACACAAAAGACAGCACAAGGCGATGGCCGTTCTCCAGAGCCAATCCTTGCGACCACCTTTGGTGATGAACTCACTATTTCCAACAGCGGAAAATCAAAGGTTTTTGGTGTGTCAGTGAAAGACCGTGGTGCTATCTCTCTTGCAGGACACAGTGGAAAAGCGTTTTGGTTCTCGAAAGCACAATCTGAGTTTGTCACCAGTAATTATTACTATGATGAATATCCAGATTGGGTATCTCGTTGGAATGAGAAGAAAGTTGCAGCGCAATACTCCAAACAGAAATGGGAACTCTCGTTGCCGCGCGACCAATATACCCTTCAAGAGCACGATACTGATTACAAGGTTAAGCTAGGTGATTTCCAAAGGACTTTCCCTCATCCTTATGGCCCAGCGAGTTATAAATATTACAGCACCACGTTAACCGTGAGCCCCGCTGGTGATGAGATTACAGAGAACTTTGCCAGCACACTATTGATGCAAGAAAAACTTGGGCAAGGCGATGCCACCGACTTCCTATCGGTTAGCTTCTCATCGAACGATTATGTGGTCCATCTATACGGCCCAGAAAGCTTAGAAACGGAAGACAACTTAATTCGACTTGATAAAACTATCGCGAAACTTTTAAAAACCGTCGATGACCAAGTGGGGTTAGAAAACACACTCATTGTTTTGTCCGCCGACCATGGCGTACCTGAAGCGTCGCCTGCGGCAAATGCGCTTGGCTTTAATCAAGCACAATACTTCAACAAAGATACCTTACTATCGAGTGGTGTTGAGAAACGTTTGAAAGACCAATTTGGTTTAACTAAAGATGCGATCCGCTTGTATGCACAGCCGTACATTTACCTGAATCATGACCTTATCGCTGAGAAGAAGCTTGACCTAGCAAAGGTTCAGGAAGCGATTGCAGATGAAATTTCGAAAGTGAAAGGCGTAGCATTTGCTGTATCAAGTAGTGATATCGCGAAGAACAGAGTACCTGATACACACGTCATGCAGCTGATTAAAAACAACTATCACCCAGCGCGCTCTGGTGACGTTTATATCGTATTTGCACCGCGCAGCTACATCAACGACATGGAAGGCCTTCAAATCGCGTCGACACATGGTTCACCATGGAAATACGACACTCATGTACCGGTTATCTTTGCAGGTTATGACGTAGAAGCTAAAAAGGTATCACGAGCAGTTACGCCTTATGATATTGCACCGACTCTGTCTAACAAGCTAGGCATTACACAGCCAAGTGGTTCGATTGGTGAAGTATTGAAAGAAATCGTCGATTAAAAGCATTAGCACTAACACCGATTAAACCGGTGTGTTGCGAGCGATAAAAAGCCGCTTACCTAATACAGGCAAGCGGCTTTTTCTTTTCTTTGCTATGGTACGAGTAACGTTCAGTGCACTAGTTTTTTCCTGAATAACGGAAAGCCTCTCGAGTTAATTGGCTCAGCTCTTGATCATCCATTTTGTTGTGCACCACGGTGATTCTGCCTAAATAGATCAACGGCACTTCTGTTTGTCGACCTTCCAAGTGAAACTTAATCGCTTCTGCCGTAGCAACACCCAGATCGTCGCTCATTCTCATAGGGGTAGCATCAAGCTCATCAGAACGGATTTTTTCTATTTCTTTTGCGGTGCCGCCCCAACCTGTCACATATATCTCAGACAGCATGTCAGCTTCACTAAGCGCGTCCACCGCTCCCATCGTCATTGCCGTATTAGCATTGTGAACCATGGTCACTTCCGGAAAGTTACCGAGTACTAGGCGGATCCCATCGGCCCCTCCAATTTTTTGATACTGCCCAAAATGCTCATAAACCGTTAACCAATCGCCTTTCTCTTCAACACAATCGATAAAGCCTTGTGAACGTTGGGTGTCGGTGATGCCAGGAATACCTCGGTTCGCGGAAAACTCAACATCATTACCTAACTCTTGAACCACGTGATCACACAACACTTTCGCGCCCATCTCACTGGAAAAATCAAACCAGCTATCTGGCTGATGTGACCACTGCTCGTTAGGGGTATGGAAAGCCCAAATGAAGGTTTTAAAGTCGGAGGACGCCGACAGCTTTTGAATGTTTCCGGCTTGAATATCCAATTCTGAAGGTCCAAAAATGACGAAGTCATACGGAGTATCCGAGCTGAGCACTTGTTCCGTGTATTGAGTTTGCAATGAGTGTTCAATCTGCCTTGATGTGAATTCATCAATCTCAAACCTGAGCTCCAAAGCGATCAGCCTTTCCTTTAGCGCAACGAAATTACGTATCCAAAAATCGGAAATATCTGCGCTTGGGTAAATTAAAGCGATCCTTACGGGTTTTTCAGACGATTCTGCTACAAGAGAAATAGGCTCACCACTCACAGTCTCTTGAAATTTTTCAAGTTTTTTAAAATCATCGTCACGCCTTTCTCCATCAGCCCTCACAGTTAGTGAAACCATAAAACAAGCAGTTAGAAGCAAAGGTAAAAGGATTTTATAATTTTGACCCAGCATAAATGTTACCAAGTGTTTGAATGTTTATTAACAATATTATAAATATAGGGCGATAATAATTTAAAGAACTTTTATAAAGCTGATGAATAAAATATTTAACTTTGCAAGTGCATTGCTTGCTATCACTTGCAGCTCAACAAGTTTTGCAGGGTACCCAGAAGACGTATTTTTCAAATACGCAGAAAATAAGGTTACGCGTGCGGTGTCTTACCAAACCACTTGGGGAGGACCAACTGCAGGCCCTGCGATACGCCATGAAAAAAGCATCATTTTTGTTGCATCGGACCTGCGTAACGGTGGTGTTTATGGTGTGGGGAAAGGCCTATCTGAAGCGATCTCAAAAATTGATTGGCACCTACGTTTTGTCGATGGTTTAGGATCTGAGGTTCGCCAAGGGGCAGCCATTAGAAAAGCAATCGGCTTTCAACCCGATGCCATTGTGCTTGGTGGTATTGATGCTGTACGTCATCAAAAGATCCTAAAACAAGCCCAAGATTTGGGCATCACCATCATTGGATGGCACGCCACAGAATTAGCGGGTGGAAATCCTGAAATTGGTCTGTTTACCAACATCACAACCGATCCTCTGGATGTAGCAGAAATCGCTGCTTTATTGTCTATTGTTAACTCAAAAGGCCAAGCCAAAATTGTGGTTTTCACCGACCCAAATTACGAAATTGCGATGATAAAAGCGAATGCAATGGTGGATACTATCAAACAGTGCCGCCAGTGTGATGTGCTTGAGCTGATCTACCTTCCACTCGATCAGATCGACCAAAAAATGCCATCTACCTTGAAGATGCTTGATAAAAAATATGGTGACAACATCACCCATATTTTAGCGATTAACGACCTATATATCGATTATGCCATCCCCTCCTTAGAGTCAAAAATCGAAGATAACAAGTTGATTCCCAATAACATTTCGGCAGGCGACGGCAGTAAAGCCGCGTACAAAAGAATCAACAGAGACAAGTTCCAGTCTGCGACCGTTCCTGAGCCTCTATACCTACAAGGTTGGCAAATCGTTGACGAACTCAACAGAGCGTTTAATAACATGCCGCCTAGTGGTTATTCTGCGCCTGTTCATCTCGTCACGCCAAAGAACGTAGCAGAGCTTATTAACAACGAAACGACTGGCATTTATGACCCTAAGAATGGCTACCGCGAAGCGTATCTGAATATTTGGAAGCCACAATGAAATTCAATCAAATTAACATTACCCAGCGCTTCATAATATCCAACTTAATATCACTACTTATCGTAAGCTTCGCGGTCATCATGGTGATTCGCTCTTTGTATTATGTCGAATCAACGCTTAAAACAGAAACCTCTACACATGTCTCCGAGTTGATTGTAAATTCCGAGATAAGTCGACGAGTTTTTACCTTGACCTCTCGAGTAAAACTACTCGAACAGACCTTTCTATTCAGCGAGAATACCTTGTCTGAAGAGGCTTTTAACGTTGATTTCCAGCTGCAAAAACTAAGAGATTTGTCTACAAATGAAGGATTTTCACAGAAAATAGATGCCTTTATTGACAACTTCCACCGTTTCTTAGGCAGTTCACTTGCGCTTAATCGAATCTTAAAACAAACCAATCAAATTGATGCCACCTTAGCAGCCCAACTCAATAAGCTGGAGTTTGCTATTGCTGACAGTAAGCTGAAGCACCTCAATCAAAATGACTTTATTCGATACAACAATGAGTTGGATCTGATGAACATGCTGAGGGAATCTTTTCTGACTTCCGGAAAAATGGTCGGTGACATACACAGCCGCATTACACCAGAAACAGAAAAAGTGCTGTTAATCAAAGTCGAAAAAGAGCTCGATATCTTCTTACTGCACTTAGAAAACGTTGATATAAAAACAGCAGCGGTAATCAGCGAGAAGCAGAAAATTCAGAAAACAGTTAAACGCTATAATGCGGCACTTAAACGAATTCGTGCCAACCTAGAACAACGTTGGCTGGTCATGGCTTCTCTATTGGATGCACAAAGCGATCTATTAGAAATGGTAGAAAATACAGAGTCTCGTGTTCAAAACCAAGCTCTGGCCCTCACTGCTCAACTAGAAGAAGAGATCGGTGAGTCGCGCTTTAACGCAATTATCATCAGCTTTTCTGCCGTTATCTTGTCACTGCTGTTACTTAACCATGTCGTCAGACACCATATTCAAAAACCACTCAACGCACTTAAGCATGGTTTCAATCGTTTGGAGTCTGGCAGCCTAAAAGAGCCTATCGCGCTTGGTAGAAGCGATGAATGGTCTCATTTAGAGAAAGCCTACAATGACATGGCTGGTAGGCTGTCTGAAGCGTATTTGGACCTAACTGAAGAGAAAAAGAACTTCGACTTTCTTGCCCACCACGATCCGTTAACAGGTTTAGCAAACCGACTGTTAGCTACGAAGAGATTAGATGAGGAGATTAAACGGTCTCGAGAGCATAACTCATTTTTCTTACTGCTCTATCTGGATATTGATGAGTTTAAAACCATCAATGACTCGCTAGGACACGGGCAAGGTGACAACCTGTTGATCAACGTATCAAATATTTTGACCACGCTTGTTGGCAACAATGGCTTCTTCGCACGAATGGGCGGCGATGAGTTTATGGTCGTGTTCTCTGACATCAGCTTAAGTGAAGGTGAACAACTGGCAGACCGACTAAACCAATCACTCCGCAAACCTTACTATGCCGACAACAACTCGATATTCGTTGCTGCAAGTATAGGCGTGTGTGAGTACCCTACTCATGGCTCAAGTGGTGAAACTCTAATCCGAAACGCAGATACTGCCATGTATCACGCCAAGCGCAATGGCAGAGACCAATATCGCGTCTATGCCGACAAGATGACTCATGAAGTCAATGATCTTATCGAAACCAACATGGGCTTGCATCAGGCCATTGATAATGACGAACTAGAAGTGTTCTTCCAACCAAAAGTCGATCTGGACACGCAAGAGATCATTGGTGCTGAAGCGCTAGTCCGTTGGCGACATCCTAAGTTGGGCCTTTTGCCTCCGGCTGGTTTTCTGGAAGTCGCAGAGAAGAGTGACCTTATTATCGACATTGATAAGTGGGTATTTAAAAAAGTAGCTAACCTCATCACCGACTGGCAACGCTCAGGAATCGACTTGGAGGGGGTAACTTTCTCAATCAACTTCTCTGCTCGGATGTTTTACATGACCGACCTCGCCGAGCAACTCCAAGTAATACTCGATGAGACAGATTGTCAGCCACATCAACTGTTACTTGAGATAACAGAAAGAGACATGATGCGAGATTTCGAGACCTGTTCGAGAACGATAGAAGTGCTTCATTCCAAGGGCTATAAAATTGCCATTGATGACTTTGGTACCGGATATTCATCTCTTTCGGTTCTAAAAAACCTGTCCGCTGACTGCGTCAAATTAGACCGTAGTTTTATTGAAGACATTAACTCATCCAAGGTCGATTACGAGATCACATGTGCAGTATTAAAACTTGCTCAGATACTTGATTTTTCAGTCATTGCGGAAGGACTTGAAACACAAAGCCATGTCAAAACCTTACGCCAGATAGGCTGTAAATACGCGCAAGGCTATTTCTTTGCTCAACCTCTACCTATAGATGACTGGGTCTCATATTTTGTTGGCAATACGGAGCAAACATCACAAGCATCAGTATAGGCTGTCGCTTCAAGCTCAGTGGAGTCAGTGGTTTGTACCCTACTCCAGACGTAATAAAAGCGTCTGGAGTGGGTCTACGAAACCACCACTCAGCTAACGAAAGCGCTAAGCCGAGACCTCTTTTGCTGCGGCTTTGATCTTGGCGCGTAACCACTTGTGGCTTGGTTCGTTAGTGCGGCTTGGGTGCCAAATCATACACATATCGAGGTTGTCCAATTCGAATGGCAAAGGGAGTGTTTTCACCTTGTACTTTTCGGAGAAACAACGCACCGATGACATAGGTAGCATTCCGATGTAATCAGAACTCTCGATCACTGGCAGCATCTCAACGACCCCTGCAGCTCGGTACACTACCCTACGCTTTTCTAAGTCTCTGAAATGATCAGAGCTCAATAAGCTTCGGCGTGCGTGCCATTTTGATACCACAACATGCTCAAGTGACAAAAACTGCTCCATATCGATGGTATCACCGATTGACGGGTGATCTTCTCGGCATACAACCACCAGCTCTTCAGTGGAAACGACCTCGTGCTTGAGCGTCGTTCTTCCTTTTGGCGTCATATCAATGATCACATCATGTCTTTGCAACCTTAGGTCAGACTCGTAGTCTTCAGTAAACAAAGGGTGAATTTCTAAGGCAATACCCGGTGCTACCTGGCTAATCAGTTGCATCACCTTAGGCATCATTTCGTAGCTCGCCGCCGACACACAGGCGATAGAGAACACGCGGCCGGAGGTTTTAGGGTCAAAGTCTCTTGATGCAGACAAGGTCGACGTAAAGTTCTTCAGTGCGGCCGCCATCGCTGGGTAGATATCCATCGCGAAAGTAGTTGGCTCAACACCTGAAGTGGTACGGTGAAACAGTGGCTCATCATAAATATCTCTCAGCCTTGCAAGTGCTTTACTCACAGCTGGCTGACTAATATCCATGCGGCTAGCAGCTCTAGACAAGTTCTGCTCTTCATAGATAGCGACAAATATAGGAATTAGATTTAGCTCGGTACTTTTCATACAGTTCCATATTAAAGAAGCAGGTTCCCTATAGTAGGGAACCTGCTGATTTTGTTCGATGCGAATTGCTAAAAGTTGTGCGTAATGCCTCGATAAACCTTGAATTTTTATAGGTATTTCAACGAAACAAGAGCATCACGTGGCTACTTAGTTTTATCTTTTAAGTCTGGCAAGGCTTTAGGAATTTTCAAGCGACTTACAATCGACCGCGAAGAGCCTGGTTTTCTATTTGTATTGGTAATGGGTAGCTTTTTTAACCCTTGCAACAAACGCTTGAACACGCTTTTATTTTCATGACCTTGTTGAAGAGCAGTACTGTCCTCTTGCCATGAATTTTCATTACTGGCTTTTACCAACTCTAACTCAGAAGTGTGTTGGCGCAATTGACGGTAAATAAACGTTCGCAGTTCTGCCCATTCTCCTTGTTTAATCAAACGATGGACAACCAACCAAGTCGGTGTTGGTCGAGCCGCGTAATAACGCTTACCAATAACAAACAGCACCGCACCTACTAATAAGATTAAACCAATCGTTATGAATACCGACATATAGGCTTTAATAAAAGAACGTAATGTGTGCTTGGCTTCAAACACTTCGCCCTTAATAACAATATCTTCTAAACGTTGCTTATCACTATTCCACCACTGAAACGAGAACTCAGGGAGTGTCAGTTCGCCACCTTGTTGAATTACGTAGACCGATTCTTCAATTCGGCTTGAACGGTAATCCCCGCGTTCTTGTGTATCATCAAGACGGTTCGGTTGCGGATAAGCTTGGTATTGCTGTGTAGATTCGTTAGTTAGTACATTAGGTAACAACACAGATAAGCTATCTTTTGCCTTAATGGTGACGGTTCGAGTGATCGCATCTCCTACCTTCAGCTGATCGCTAGAGCGTTGCCACTTTTGTTCAACCTCAACATCCGTTGCTGCGAACCAAGGCGAGTTGTCACTCAATAACCCTGAAGGTAGCGAAGCTTCAAACTTAATCGGTTGTGTATAAAGTGTACCAGTCACGTTTGACCCGTCGGGAGCCGACACCTTAAGAGTTACAGGTAAAGTCGGAATCACAAATGAACCTGATGCCATTGGGTAAAGTGTGATTTCCCAGCGTTGACGAGACCAAGTAGTACCACCTACTCTCTCGGTGTAATTCGTTGCAAGCTGATTACGCTGCTTAGCAATCACATTCGGAATTTCGACACTGCCAATTCGCGTACCACCAGTAAACCAGCGTGGTGTTGAGACTTCGATATTCAAAATTACTTGTTCATTCACACTCACCTTAGTTGGCGCTATCTTGTCGCCCTGCTTAGGTTTTTCTCCCACCCACGCAATCAATTCAACATCGCCACTGCGTTGCAAATCATAAATATCAAGGGCATAAGCTGAAGGCGAACAAAGAGCAATAATTAACCCCAACAACATCATACTGAGACCATGTCGTAGACGGTTTGACGGCTCGGTTGGTTGAGAGTCTCTATGCTGACCGAGAGACAAAGACTGACTGAAGTTCATTACTTTTGCTCCTGGTTAGATATTGTTGAAGGTTCGCGCAATTGGATTTGAAACTTAGCTCGAAGGAAATACTTAGGATCTGCCTCTACTCGCTTGAGCCATTTATCGGCTAACTCTTGGCTACCCAAAATCTCATTGGCGTTGAGCGTCTCTTTAAGCATTAACTCCGCAACCGTCTCTTCTTCTGCACCATCCCCCGTACGCGGTTTATCGTCATCCAGTTCAAATGACTCTTCAGGTCCATCCGTCGTGCCCGCTTGGCTTTCACTGGTTCGGTTTACCTCTTCGACAATGCCATTGACCACTGCTAAGTTGTGCTCCACATCAGGCTTTAGATTAGGGTCAAGATCTGGCTTCTCATTCAAGCTTTTAAGGAGATCACGCGCTGCTAAGTATTCTCGTTGCCTCGCCAACGCACTGGCCGCGTTGTACAAACCAAAATCACTGTCGACTTGTAAGAAGGTACTATGAGCAAGCTTAAACTCACGAGCGTAGTAGTAAGCGACACCTTTCCTAAGTGGATCCTCAAAGTGTTTCGCCGCTTCTAGATACTCTTGTTGATTTAACAATCGCTGACCCTGTTGGTCCGGAGTCAGCCATAAATCCCACCACCATTGGGCGGTTTTATCCCAAGCCGATAATGTTTCCACTTCAGCGGGTCTGTCCGCCGTCAGATGAACCGTTTTTGCCATTGTATTTGGCGTATAAAAGGCACCTGTCGTAACAACTCCAATTAGACACCACTGCACGAGCCAACCTTTTCGGAACCAAAGCAACATGATCAAAGCAATAGGGAACAACAAGCCGTAACCCATGTCTTTCCAAGGCATTGAAGACTCACCATTGAGCTGCATATTGCGCTCAACCGCACTGTTAAGCGCTTTTATGTCAGAGTCATCTACTGTCACTTCAATCAAGCGACCACCGGTAGCCTTGGCTAGCGTGCTCAATGAATCAAGGTCTATTGGGTTATTACTCACAATTTGGCTATTACCCGCGGCCAAGATCAACAGCTGGTAACTGTTTTCATTAAAGAACTGTTCGTACGCCTTTATGGTCGTAGGATTCACGCCATCAGACACTAGCAACACAGTCGAACCCGGTTCACCAGACAATTGCTGATCAACCAAAGGCAGTGCTTTTTCGGCTGCTTTACCGTCAACCGGCATGATTTCGGGTGTGATCGCCGCTAAGAAAGGTTCGAAAACCTTGCTATCTTGAGTCACAGGCATTGCGACATGGGCACTGCCTGCATAGACCACTAAGCCTGTATTCCCGCCTTGGCGCGCCGCTAACAAATCTCGGATCTTCTGCTTAGAACGCTCTAAGCGACTAGGAGGTAAATCCTTTTCAAGCATGGAATCACTGTTATCGAGTACCACTAACATCGAGGCTTTATCTTCTCCAAATGGCGATGCTTCACGCTGCCACGTTGGGCCGGAGCAAATAATGATCGCGATGGTCACTATCACCATCAGTAGCTTGAGCGGCAGCTGTTTACGCCACCCTGTCTCACCAATTGTTAGTGCATTGCGTAAATGCTTTGGAAGAATGTCTTTCCAGCTCGGTTTAGTCTCTTCACGCCAACGCAACCAGAGTAAGAAAAACATCGGCACAAATGCTAAGAGCCAAAGTGGGCGAATAAAATGAAACTGAGTAAAAAACTGTTGAATTGCGAGAGAATCAAACATCGCTCTCTCCTTTCGTTTCAGAGTTCAATAAACGCATCGTGCGTCGACGCCTTAACGTAGCTAGACTGAACGCCGTGAGATACATGACGACAACGACCGCCATCAGATAGTGGTGTAAGCCCTGCTTTGGTCGATATGTTGTACTTTCATATAACTGGGGTTCAAGTTGACCGATCTGTTCGTAGGCTGTACTGAGTTCATCACGGTTAAGCGCTTCAAAAGCCTCACCGCCAGATTCAGAGGCTATTCGATTGATGGTCTCCATATCCAAAGCAACTTCTCCGACAGTCTGAGGATCTCCCATCGCAATCACGTGGATACGTACACCTTTTGCCTTGGCAACCTTTGCAGCATCGATAGGTTCGACAAAGCTGCCCGTATCATTACCGTCCGTAAGAACAATCACGACTTTCTCACGCTCGATATCGTTTTGGGCCTGTTCGGCAGACATTTGCTTACCGCTCTGCTCAAACACTTTTATCGCTAAGCCAATCGCATCGCCCAAATGAGTGCTCTGCCCGGCCATCGCCACATCTGTTTGATTTAAGAGCTCAAGCCATACATCTTGATCGGCAGTAAATGGAGTTTGCACAAACGCGGCATCACCAAATAGAATCAAGCCCAGCCGGTCACCCTTCCTAGTTTTCACAAAATCCGCTAACACCTCTTTTGTTGCTTCCAAACGTGAGATTTTCTTGCCTTGCTTAGATGTGAAGTCTTGCTCTGCCATTGATCCAGATAAATCAACAACCACCATGACATCCCGACCAAGCTGTTCACGAACCTGAGGCTCACCTAGAATGGTTGGCTTAGCCAGAGCGCAAACAACCAACACCCAAGTAATGATGAGTGTGGTACGTTGCCACCAGCTTGGCGTCAATTGACTTGCCCCTTCAGAAGGTGCTTCGCCAATCGCTTCTACCAATTCGTGGAAGAACGGCACTTTAATGGCCATTTGTTTGGTTCGATAAGCCGGCACCGCTAAGTAGACCAACAGAGGCAAAGGCAGCGCAACGAACCACAACGGATGTGCAAATTCAAAACTAGAAGAGAAGAGACTAATCATTTACTTGCCCCTCAACCGCCAGTTGAACATCAGGCTTATGGAGCTTTAACCACATCATTGAGGTTTGAATCACTTCCGAGCGCTGTTCAAAGGTCAAGCGTACCTTGGGATCAATGAGGCTTTGCATCCATAGTTCTGAGATTTCCTCGGCAAAGAATGCGTTGTTACTCTCTGTTTGCGCGTTGACAGGAAGGTGAGCATTCAAACGTTTTACATAAGCTTGTCCAAACAACTTTGCATTGCTGCTGTCTAAATAACGGAGTACAACTTTAAGCACTTTAAAAGCCTGCTCAGGGGAGTTTTTGTCTCTCGCATCCAATAACATCAATTCATTAAGTGCTTCTTTTCGGTAGCGATTATTCCACCACCTTAGCGCCAAACGATAGGCCAGGTAGAGAGCCGCTAATAACAAGATAACGCCAAGGATCTTCCAACCTATCGTTTGTGGAGCCCAGCTAACACTATTAGGTATCGCCACATCGTGCAGCTCACGCAGGATATAAATACTAGGAGGCGTATGTTCGACTGTCATTTAGCGCCCTCCCACTAACTTTTGTAACTGGGAAATATGATTGCCAGACGTGTCTAATTCGATATACGGAAGGTTTTTCATCGCCATTAATTTAGCTAGAGATTGTTTTTGAAGTGCCGCTTTCTGAGCCAGGCTCTCGCTTGCAAGGTTGACCTTAGATTGGCTATCTAGGCTCAATTGAAAGCGACCATCACCCACCACCCAGTTTGCACTCGCAAGATCTCTTGGCAGTGAACGCTCTAGTGGGTCAGTGACCATGATTGCGAGGATATCGTTATGCTGCTGAAGTTGTTTCAAACGGTCTACGTGGTGCTCTTGGCAATCACGCCAATCGCTAATGAAGATTAACGTCGACTGTTTTAACCTCATTCGCTTAATCAATTCGATCCATTGAGTAAAGCCGACTCCCTCATTGTCACTCACATTTACACCCAAACTCTGGTTCGCTTTAGCAAGGTGTTTGAGTTGGGATAGCAAATCAGACTGAGAACGTTGCGCTTTTGTGTGAAATAGCTTTTGGTGTGAAGCCAAAACAAAACCGACGCGGTCTCCATCCTTAAGAACCCGCCAACCACACAATGCCGCCACTTCCGCGGCAACGACGGACTTCATGGTGTCTTGAGAGGCAAAGAACATAGAGCTGCGTTGGTCTACACAGATCATCACATTGCGGTCTTTTTCTTCGGTATAGCTACGAACATGTGGTTTCCCGGTTCGCATGGTGACTTTCCAATCAAGGTTACGGATATCATCACCCAGTTGGTAATGTCGTAACTCTTCAAAGTTCAAACCACGACCACGAAATAACGAGTTGTGTCTTCCCGAAAGGACACTGCCCGCTTTTAGGTGAGGCAACAGGGAAAACGACTCAGCTTGCGCCTGTATTCGCACTAACTTTGAATAATCACAGTACAGTCTTGGATCAAGGCCTTGCGATTTGGGAGCTTGTGTTGGCTTCGCCATGACGCCCCCTTATTATCCGATCTCTACGTTATCAAGTAGCTCTTCAACGACTCTCTGATGGTCGACCCCGTCAGCAAGCGCATCGTAAGACAGTGAGAATCGGTGCCCCAACACAGTTGGCAGCATTGCACGAACATCATCCAACGTGACGTGGTCACGCCCTTGTAGCCAAGCATAAGCGCGAGCACACTTATCTAGAGCGATAGAAGCACGTGGACTCGAACCAATTTCAATCCATTTGGACAAGTTAGATTCTGGGTAACGTTCCGGCTTTCGAGTTGCCATAACTAACGCCACGATATAGTTTTCAACTAAATCAGACACCGCGATTTCTGGAAGTTGGCGCCGTGCCTCAAGCACTAATTCAGGTTCAATATGCTGCGGAGTCACTAGCTCGGAACTGGTCTCATTGCCTAGCTCTTCACTGCGAACCAAGCGAATGATGTCACGCTCTGCTTCATCTTCTGGGTAATCAACCGTCACTTTCATAATGAAACGGTCCATTTGCGCTTCAGGTAGCGGGTATGTACCTTCTTGCTCAACTGGGTTTTGAGTAGCGAGTACCATGAATAGGTCAGGAAGGATGTGAGTTTCACCACCTACTGTGATCGTGCCTTCAGCCATCGCCTCAAGCAGTGCCGCTTGTACTTTAGCTGGCGCACGGTTTACTTCATCGGCGAGGACAATACTGTTGAAGATAGGCCCCGGTTGGAAGTGCAGTTGAGGTTTCCCGTCTAGCTCTTGATACACCTCTGTACCCGTCACATCTGATGGCAATAGGTCTGGTGTGAACTGGATTCGACCAAAACTGGTATTTAATAAGTTGGCAAGCGACTTTACTGAACGTGTTTTCGCTGTGCCAGGAAGCCCTTCTAAAAGCACATGCCCATTGGTCAATAACCCTATCACCAGAGCCCGAACGACGTGGCTCTGTCCGATAACACTTTTTTCTGTTTGTTCAATCAGTTGGTTTATTGCTTGCTGCGCATGGTTCATAGGTCTTCCTTTATTCAAACTGGCTGCGTACATCCTACTCACAAGCTCGATAACTATTGGTTATACACGCAATAAGTGGTTATGGTGTAAAACGTTACAACCACCATAACCAAGCTAACCTCATCATTTTATTTGAGCCTAGCCTTCAGTTGGTTAATGGCTTCTGGCGGCGCCACTTTGCTCAATGATGAGATACACTGTTCAAATGCTTTTGGCACACCCGGTATATGGCTGTTTCGCGCCAACACCTCACACTGTGCATACAAATGTTGAGGGTTTCGGCTAAATTGATAAGCCTTGTGTAATGACTGGCTCGCCGCAAGTACATCTGACTTTTCCAATGCCAAGCCATACACATACCAATATTGCGGATCCGTCTGTGCAGTTTCAGCCGCTTGTTTTAGATAACGCGTTGCTTGATCATAGTCTTTTACCCTTAGCAAAGCTAAACCTGCGCTGTATGGCAACACACGCGATTTTGGTTGCGCCTGAATGCCTTGCTTCAAGGTAACAAGAGCTTTAGATTCATCACCTAGTGCCCGGTAGAGGTCAGCCAGATTGGCGTAGCTGTTCTCGAAATATGGCTCGATTTCGATAGCGCCTAAGTAGTATTCAATGGCTTGTTCGTGCTTCCCTAAATCTCGGTAAACATTACCCAGATTGGTTCTTCCAAAACCTCTGTCACCATTAAAGCGCTGAATCTCAATGTACTCTTCCAATGCAGGCTTGATTTGGTCTTTCTGTAGCGGATTCATTTCTCCCCAATAACGGACTAGCGCGCCAGCTGTTTCTGAACGAATAGACAATACTGGGTCAGTAAGCAGTGGTTCTAGAATCTGCCAGCGGTCGGTAAACGGGAAACCAGATGAACCTTGTACAACGCCCAAACGAATCATCTCATCGTCGTGTTTTACTGCCCTTGCCAATGAAATGAGAGTGTTCTTACCCGTGTTACCAGACAAGCGCTCCAAGCTTGATGCTCGAATAATATTACTTAAGCTAGAATCCTGAGCCGAATACGCCAGTGCATCTTCCGCGCCTCTGTGCCCTATTGAGTCCGCGTAAAAAGCCACAGCGAAATGCTGTTGGTTTCGATATTTAGAATCAGGGAACCATTGACCGATTTGCTTATCGGCCCATTGATCGGTTTTGTCTTCATGGCAGCTGGTACACACGTTCGGCGTTTTAATATGTTGGCTAATATCTGGACGCGGCACATGCCAGCTATGATCACGCCTAGGATCGACCTCCATATACGTCGTTTCAGGCATGTGGCAAGTGGTACATTTTGAAGCTTCTGTGTTTGCCTCATGGAAAGTGTGTTTTTCTGGTGTGTATTCGAATGCAATATGGCACTGGCTACATACCGCTTCTTCCGCAATTTTCAGCTCAGCGGTATGGGGATCGTGACAGTTAGTGCAAGTGACGCCTTTCTCAGCCATCGCTGACTGTAGGAATGAACCGTACACGTAGTCCTCATCATAGATTTGACCATCGTGATGATAGAGTTCCGGGCTAATTAAGCTCAAACGGTATTTATCAAAAAACGAGCCATTGATGTGATCCGCCGTCTCATTCAGTTGTGTGCGTCGGCTATGGCACTGAGCACAGGTTTGAACTTGGTTGGTATGAATGATGTCTTTCGGTTGAAGGGTGGAATTGCCCTCTTGGTAAACCCACTCTTTAACCGACTTAGACAAATCGCGGTCAAAACCATAATGCGCCGTGAGTTGAACGCTTTTACCACCGTTAGCTTTAGCAGAATGTGCAGCTTGCTTTGCTTGCTCAACGTGCTCACTCGCAGGGCCATGACACGCCTCACAACCAACGTTAATCTCGGACCAAGTGGTGTTATAGGTGTTGCTTGCCATGTCATAGTTCTTTTCTAAGTTTGTTGAATGGCAATCGGCACACATGAAGTTCCAGTTCTGTCCGGTATTTGTCCAGTAAAACTCATCGGTGTTGGTGGTATCCGGATAGAGGTGAAACCAACGTTGTCCTCCCTCACTCTTGGTGCGAGAGTCCCAAGCAAAAGGAATGAGCTGAACACGGCCGTCTTCGAACTCAACCATATATTGCTGAAGTGGTTCAAAAGCAAAGGTATAACTGATTTTGTAATCTTTGAATTGACCATCTGGCCCTTCAATGTTGACCCAGAACTCATCACCTTTGCGATAAAAACGATTTGGCTTACCTTGATGCGTGATGGTTTGGTTATCAAAATCACCTAAAACGGAATCATCTTTGGCGTGCTTCATCGCCATGTCATGATGAGAGCCCTGCCAAGCTTCGACTTCTGCGCTGTGGCAATCAATACAAGCCTCTGAGCCTATGTACGTGGCTGACGAACCGCTTTCCTTAGATTTAGACACGGCTTTAGTAGCTTTATCACTGACAGGCGACGCTTGTTCACTCGCGCAAACATTGAAGCTCAATATCGTGATAATCGCGGATAATACTGCAACTCGCTGGTGTTTCAATCCGTTCACTAGTGAGCACAACAATGCAGACATAACATTCCTTGTTTTATACATCCTTATGCTTAATAAGGTAGACGCAAAAACAGCTAATTTACAATTATTTAGTGACCATGAGCTCGATTGTTGTGATTCATATTCAGGACATGTGGCTGCTCACCACTGCACCCATAAAAAAGAGCTCCGAAGAGCTCTTTTCATACAGTTGGTATATCCAAACCGTCGATTACTTGTTATGGGACTCCTGAAGTTTCTCCATAACCTGATCCAAACTAAAGCTCGCCGCTTTTTGACGTGGTGGATATTCAGCGAATGTTTCTAGGAACTTGCCCACATAGGCTTGTGCTGGAACGAACATGTACGCGTGGTCAAGTAACCAGTCGTAGTATGTGTTCGATGTGATATCAGCATTTTCGTATGGGTCCATTCTAAGGTTAAACAACTTAGGAAGACGCAAGGTCACAAACGGTTCAGCCCAAATTTGCATAGTACCCGTCGCTCGTTGCTCCATGAATACCGCTTTCCATTGGTTATAACGAAGTGCCGCTAAATCACCATCATCTGTGAAGTAGAAGATTTCGTGACGACGACCTTTTTCTTCTTCACCCGTTAGGTAAGGAAGGAAGTTATAACCATCTAGGTGAAGCTTAAAGGTTTTGTCACCCGCGGTATGACCTTTGAGTAGCTTCTCTTTGATCTGATCATCACCCGCTGCAGCAAGGAATGTTGGCATCCAGTCCATATGATGCATGATTTCGTTAGAGACAGTTCCAGGTTCAATTTTACCTGGCCAACGAACCATTGCGGGTACACGATATGCCCCTTCCCAGTTGGTATTTTTCTCACCTCGGAATGGCGTTGTACCTGCATCTGGCCATGAGTTCATGTGTGGACCATTATCCGTAGAGTAGAAAACAATGGTGTTGTCTTTGATGCCTAGATCATCCACTTGTTTTAGTAGCTGACCAACATGTCTATCGTGCTCAACCATACCATCGGCATAGTTACTAATGCCTGTTACACCTTTACTGTCTGGCTGAACGTGTGTTCTAAAGTGCATACGCGTAGCGTTCCACCAAACGAAGAATGGTTTGTCGGCTTTCACTGCACGGTCCATAAAGTCGAGTGCCGCGTCTAGTGTTTCTTCATCGACCGTTTCCATACGCTTACGTGTTAAAGGACCAGTATCTTCAATCTTACCGTCAGCGAATGACTTGATCACGCCACGTGGACCGAATTTCTTACGAAACTCTGGGTCTTTAGGGTAATCTTCATTCTCTGGTTCTTCCTCAGCATTTAGGTGGTAAAGGTTGCCAAAAAATTCATCAAACCCGTGTGCTGTTGGAAGGAATTCATCTTTATCGCCCAAGTGGTTTTTACCAAATTGGCCTGTCATATAACCCATAGGCTTCAGTAGTTCTGCGATCGTAGCATCTTCTGCTTGAAGACCAATATCCGCACCAGGTAAGCCTACTTTACTTAAACCTGTTCGCAATACACTTTGACCAGTAATGAACGTAGAGCGACCTGCGGTACACGACTGCTCTGCGTAGTAATCGGTAAACATCATGCCTTCTTTAGCGATGCTATCAATATTTGGAGTTTGATAGCCCATTAAGCCAAAGGTGTAAGCACTAACATTAGATTGACCAATGTCATCACCCCAAATGACGAGAATATTTGGTTTTTCGGCGGCGAATGTGGTGGTAGAAGCCGCCATCATCGCTGTCCCCAAAATCGCTAATCGACGCTTGACGCCATATTTCGCTGTCATAGAAACCTCTTCGTAAGTTATTTGCATCCTGCCCTACAACGTATAGTTCATTTTTTGCACATGCGCGAGATTCGGTAAGCTATTAATCTTTTTGTCATTTTTATAAGACACGGATACAAAACTTACTGGTTTAATTTGCATCTACAAACTTGATAGGGATCACACATGTAAACTAAGTGTTTATTAGAACCATCAACTGAAACTCCAATTAATCAATAAGTTAACCCCACATCATAACGATTGGTTATAAACACTATAAAAGGACGGAACACGATTTTGGGAATAACATTTGTCCATCGATGTGTTGTTCTAACGCATTAATCTTAAAAGTGAATCGGAGTCCTTATGGGTACTAAAATTAATAAACTAGCATTAGGTGTTGGCTTATTAGCAGCTTCTTCAGCAGCGACAGCAGCAGAAAAACCAAATATTCTGGCTATCTGGGGTGATGACATTGGTGTATTCAACATCAGTGCATATAACAACGGTATGATGGGTTACGAAACACCTAACATCGACCGTATTGCTAACGAAGGCGCACTATTTACTGACCACTACGGTCAACAATCGTGTACAGCTGGTCGTGCTGCATTCCTAACAGGTCAAGAACCTTTCCGTACAGGCCTACTTACCATTGGTATGCCAGGTTCTGATCACGGTATCCCAGACTGGGCTCCAACTATCGCTGACCTTCTTAAAGAACAGGGCTACATGACAGCTCAGTTCGGTAAGAACCACATGGGTGACCAAGACAAACACCTTCCTACGAACCACGGTTTTGATGAGTTCTTCGGTAACCTTTACCACCTGAATGCAGAAGAAGAGCCAGAGACATACTACTACCCTAAAGATCCTGAGTTCCGTAAGAACTTCGGTCCACGTGGTGTAATCAAGTCTACTGCTGACGGTAAGATCGAAGATACAGGTCCTATGACGCGTAAACGTATGGAGCACGCGGATGAAGAGTTCCTAGAAGAATCTCTAGCGTTTATGGAAAAAGCAGTGAAAGCTGACAAACCATTCTTTATCTGGCACAACACAACGCGTATGCACGTGTGGACTCGTCTACAAGAAAAATACCAAGGTAAATCTGGTATCAGCATCTACGCTGACGGCATGCTAGAGCACGATGACCAAGTTGGTATCCTTCTAGACAAGCTTGATGAGCTTAAAATCGCAGACAACACGATCGTGATCTACTCTACCGATAACGGTGCAGAGACAGTATCTTGGCCTGATGGTGGTGCAACTTACTTCCACGGTGAGAAAGGTACAACTTACGAAGGTGGTATGCGTGTTCCTCAGCTAGTTCGCTGGCCTGGCGTAATCAAACCGGGTAGCAAGATCAACGATATCATGGCTCACCAAGACTGGATCCCTACTCTTCTAGCGGCAGCTGGTGATGATAAAGTGGTTGAGAAGCTAGCGTCTGACAAAGGTGCTACATACAACGGTAAAAACTGGCGTGTACACCTAGATGGTTACAACTTCATGCCTTACTTCGAAGGTAAAGAAGAGAAAGGTCCTCGTGACAGCCTTCTTTACTTCTCAGCGAACGCAGAGCTAAACGCGGTACGTTGGAATGACTTCAAGATCTCATTCGCAGTTATGGACGGTAACATTACCGATGCTGTACGTTTCCAACCAAACTGGCCACAAGTAGTACACCTACGTGCTGACCCATTCGAAAAAGCACCACACGAATCTGGCATGTACCTACGCTGGATGGCAGACAACATGTGGTTATTCGTACCAGTTGGCGGCAAAGTACAAGAATTCATGCAAACGCTACCTGATTACCCAATGCAGAACAGCCAAGTATTGAACCCAGGCAACTTCAACCAAAACGCTTACATGCTGCAAGGCAAACTTAAGCAACTTGAAGCGGCAGCAGCTCAAGCTAAATAAGCAAACCTGAACCATGTATTTTGAGTTGAATAACTAAATTAAATACATAGTCAAATACAAAGCCGTGGTGACTCAAAGAAGTTTCCACGGCTTTTCTGTATCTATCAGCCAATGTTCCTATCCCTGCTCCTTATCTTGCAACATTAGATTTATGAAACTAGATTTATAAAAGAACCCTTATGATTCGCAAGGTAAATAAGGGATAATTCAGACGGATCCTGAATTGATTTAATGGATTAAATTTAGATGGAACTGAGCTATGAAGACATCCTATTTGGCTGGAATAAGCATAACTGTTATTTGTGTTTCGATCGCTATACTGGTTTATGATGGTGCATCTTCAAATTCTCACTCTTCCTTTGAACACAAAGAGCATCACCCTGCTGATTCTTCTCACTCGGATTCGCACGCAAGCGACACGCATAAAACCCGTCAACTCACGACCTCTAATATCAAAGTCTTTCCAATTCCTAACGCCACTGAAATCGATCACGATCTGGCGAAAATTGGCTGGGTACTCTTCAAAGACCCAAATCTTTCCTCTAATCGAAGCGTCAGTTGCGAAACCTGCCACAGCCTTCAAACCAACGGTGCTGAGGTGATTCCTGTATCAATAGGGGTAAATGGTGCCGGAATGCGCAACTCTCTTACGGTCTTCAACGCGGTTTTCAATTACCGATTCTTTTGGGACGGCAGGGTAAACAACCTTTCAGATCAGATAGACGGACCAGTACATAATGTGGACGAAATGGACTCGAACTGGGCGCTTATCACCGATTATGTATCTAAGTCACCCACCTACATTGACCTATTTAAAAGCCAAAAAATGGCAATTGATACCGCCTCCGTTAAAGCCGCGCTCATTGAGTTTATGCGAGGCTTAACCACACCCGACTCCCCTTTTGACCGATATTTACGTGGCGATACTGCCGCACTCTCCGCTGCTGAAAAACGTGGCTGGGAAACATTTCAAGAAGAAGGATGTATTCGTTGTCACCAAGGCACCAATATTGGTGGAGGCATGGTGATGCGTTTTGGTTACTTCGGATTATCAAAAACAGGCTCTGAGCGAAGTGAAGACCAAGGTCGCTTTATGTTTACTCAGCAACCACAAGACAAGCATCTGTTTCGTGTCGCGAGCTTGAGAAACGTCGCGATTACGGCGCCTTATTTCCATGACGGTCAAACCGAAACCCTAGAAGAGGCCATTAAAATAATGGGTGAAAGTCAGCTTGGTAAAACGTTTGAAGAACAAACAATCAGTGACATCAAGGTGTTTCTCGAGACACTCACTGGGCAACGCCCCGAAATACTAGTGGAGTTTGAAAATGAATAAGATCAGGCTCATCTTTTTGCTTTTTGTCACGCTATTTATCAGCTTAATCAGCTTTATCATACTGACCAACTCGGAGTATGAGAGGGTTACCGAATATGGGGAACCTATTCGTGAACTAGGCCACGAAGTTTTAGAGATGCGTGATCATATTACCAATGCAGCACTTACTGGTACTTCCGACCCTTACCAAATGTCCGAAGATTTAGTGATCCTAGAAAAAGAATTACAACAGCTAAGAGAGATCTATCAAGGCAAGAATATCCACTCTGCGTTCTTTAAAGACTTACCGACAGCGCAATTATTGGAGCGTTTTTATAACGCCTCAATGTCGAATTTAGACACACTCGATAAACTAGTTGGTTTAAGCGTCGCTCGTCAGTTTATTCTGCAATCTTTAACTCAACAACTCACAAAGAGCAGTTCAACTCGCACCGCGGTGAACAACGCAGATATCGAAATTCAAAGTGAGCTTCTTGCAAGCATATTGGTTGGAGGAATCAGGCATCAGAATTCTGGTATCAACTCTGAGTTAGCGAACCTATATAAAACGTTTACTGAACTCAACCAACAACAGAGTCAGCTACTCTCACAAGTACTTTCAGCGCACAGTATGGAGTACATTGAACACATTGAGCATCGGTTTACTGACTTGCAAGACCAGCTTAAAGGCGTGATCGTTAAGCTTATTATCGTGCTAGCTTTTCTGACTTTAGTCTTTTCGTTCGCCATATTTATCTTGAGAGTTTTTGAATTAAAAAGGAATAACCTTTCTTATCAAGAGGCAGCAAACAGAGCACAAAAAGCGAGTGAGGCAAAATCATTGTTCCTCGCGACAATGAGTCACGAACTAAGAACCCCTATGAACGGCGTATTAGGTATTGCACAAATCATCAAAGAAGATTCTCAAAGTGCCGATACTCGGAAACAGGCACAAATCATCATCGACTCAGGGCAGCACCTTGTCACCATTCTGAATGACATTCTCGATTTTTCTAAAGTTGAGCAAGGTAAAATGGAGCTCGAACTGAGTCCATTTTCCGTAACCGACGTTGTCACACACCTAGACAAAACGCTAACGCCGCTCGCCACCGATAAAGGGATATCTTTTGTTATTAAGGATAATATCCCAACCAATATTCAACTGCTTGGCGACTCAGCACGAACGCGCCAAATCTTATTTAATCTAGCCGGAAATGCCGTCAAGTTTACCGAGTCAGGTAAGGTCGAAGTCGAGTTCGAGATCGCCCCTACTACACCACCATCGGTCAACATTATGGTCTCCGACACGGGGATAGGTATTGCTGAAGACAAGGTTGACCACATCTTCACAGCGTTCGAGCAAGCAGAGCTCTCTACAACGCGTAAGTTCGGCGGAACGGGTTTAGGGTTATCAATAGTCAAACAACTGGTTGAATTGATGGGAGGAACCATTGATGTCTCCAGCCAACTGAATGTCGGTACTCGGTTTACTATTTCATTGCCATTAGAAATGCACGAACTAGCAAAACAAGCTACTGAACAAGCGTCCACCAGCATTAATAAAACGCTCAAAGACTTCACTGTGCTGCTCGTAGAGGACAATAAAATCAACGCCATGGTTATCAAGAAGTTCTGTGAGTCTATAAACATGACTGTTGAGAATGCCTATGACGGGCTGCAGGCACTCGATAAATTGGCTATAAACCAATATGACTTAATCATTATGGATAATCACATGCCGAACATGAGTGGTATCGAGGCGATTCAAAAGATCCGCAATGAACTTAAGTTAACCACGGTTATTTTTGCTTGTACTGCGGATGTATTTAAAGAGGCTCATGACGAGTTTCTTGTGTCAGGGGCGAACTTTGTCCTTACGAAACCATTGCAAAAAAACAGCTTACAAAATGCCATTAATGAGTTTCATCATCAGTTTGAGATAAACAGACACCAATCTGTTCATTCTCGCCAATCAACCGAAACGAGTAATAGCAATGTCACCATGCTGACACGCCCACCTAAGAACAAACTGCCTCTTACAGAAGAAGAAATATCTCGTAGCCCATTACTCGAAGGCGATAAGCTAGCAGGCAATGAAAAGCTGA
This sequence comes from Vibrio sp. T3Y01, assembly GCF_013114525.1. NCBI lineage: Bacteria > Pseudomonadati > Pseudomonadota > Gammaproteobacteria > Vibrionales > Vibrionaceae > Vibrio > Vibrio sp. T3Y01. Next base: position 201,176 of record NZ_VTXJ01000006.1, read on the forward strand.
AGTGTTTAAACAACTTAGTTGATGAATTAGAAAATGAAATTGATGAGCTAATCGCCCTCTTCTCGGATGATAAACCCGATGATTTATCGAGAACTTTAAAAGCCGTCATCACTATTGCATCTAAGCACGAGATGTATGAGGTACTTGAGCTCGCTATATCTGCAGCGCAAACCACAGAGCAGCACATCATGCCGGAAGCCGAACTACTGCAACAGCTCATCAATCGACTCATGGTAAACAGCCATCAAGCAACACGCTTAATACACAAACTCAACCAACAACGTAAAACGGGTTAACTGGGGTGTCATATGAAATTGAACCTACCTAGTATCGGTCCACATCTACTTTTGGCGGTGGGCGCTACGCTCATTTTTGTCGTCGACTATCACGTGCCATTAGGTATCGCGATGGCCGTACCTTACATTACGATAGTACTGCTCGCATCAACCACTAAAGAGCCATTTTCAGCCATTATGTGGGCGATTGTCTGTACCTTACTTACTCTCGTTGGATACTACGTTTCCGAGTCCGGTAGTGAGGCATGGTTTGTTATATTGAACCGGGTCATTACCATTTATGCGATTTGGGTGTGTGCTTTTGTTCCTATCTACATCACGCTTCAATCGCCTACTGATGCTGAGGTTCTTGATGATGACGTCACCCCACCAGATGCACTAAACCACTCTTACGCGGATAAGAAACGTACAGGTAACACGGTCAATAATTAGGCTTAGGTTAAGTTTCGGTGAATTTTGCCAAATCGAGACAAGGTAACTTGAAATACTTCGTTCTGCGTGAGATTGTAAAATATCTCACACCAATAACTGTATGATTATGAAAACATTACAATCCATTGCGCTACTTTCCACAATTATCGCAGCACCACAAGTGTTAGCTGATGTAAAAATTGAAGTTCCTTCTAGCGCAGATGCTCTAGTTGAAGTCTTAGCGGTTAATGAGGCTAAACCTGATCTTGAGGGTGGTTTTTTCTCTTCAAGCAAAACGATCACCGTGCCAGACGGTGTAAACCAAATCGTTTTCCAATATCAGCTCGCTTTTAGTCAAGGTAACGACCGTGAGTTTGTCGATAGTGACGCAATTATTGCTACTTTTGACGCTACAGACACAACGGTAACGTTCGACATGCCTAAGTTCCGCAACGCTAACGAAGCGAGAAAAGGCTTTCAGAACCTAGATTGGAAATTGGTTGATGAGAACCAAAATGCAATCAGTGTTAAGCAAGACAAATTAACCAAAGATGGTATGCAGATTGGCCGTAAATACCCTCAAGAAGCGAAAGAATACAACCGTACAGGTGGTATTGCCGCATTAACGACAGGTGCAACAGCCGCTGCAGTTGTTCAGCCAGTAACGCTACCAGCAAAAATTGATGGCAACGCGTCTAACACGGCCGAAGAAATGCTGTACTTCTGGTATGAAAAAGCCGACGCTGAAACCAAGCAAAAATTCAAAGAGTTCGTGAACAAGTAAATACTACTTGTTGATCGTCTTAATAAAAAAGCTGGCTTTAATAGCCAGCTTTTTTGTATCAACTTCAGGGAAACTACCTTTCCGTATTCGCCCTATTGGTGCGCGTTTGCACTATGCGTTCTCAGCAGAAAACACTTCCCCGTCGATTTTGATCGGCCATCCCATCAATTCATATTCAGCAGCCAGTAAATGTGCGCAACGGCTTGATACTCTCGTTTTTATCCACTCACCTATGCCACACACTTTGTATTCCAAAACAGCCATTTTCATAACAACACCATTTACTCAAAATTAAATTTATAAATATCAGGTAGAAGTTATCTATTCCAAGGGCTTATGTATGTTCTCAAAAGAACATTAGCCTATAGTTTACCTATAAAGTTGTAGGTATTTTGTTTTCAATCATTTAGCGTAAAGCATACGCTACTGGGATTTTATCTCCGCAACTGGATCACGCATCATTAGATTCATTGGTGAAATACGTTCGTATAGCCCTTCAACATCTGAGATAAATACTTTACCCCTTTGAATCTTGACCAAACCGTCCTGTTCTATTCCTTTCAACACTTCGTTCAAGCGTGAGCGAGAAATTCCAGTAATCGTACTCAATTGAGTTTGTGACACGTTAACACTCACGGTGGCTCCCGCTATGTTATTTTGGCGCGCAGCGAGCTCTAAAAGTACATAAATCGTTTTTTGTTCTTTTTCATGGATTGAGGAAAGGTATGCCTGCATCCAAATCGATTGTGCTCGGGTTCCGCAATGAAGCAGCCATTTGAATACCATGCACTGCTCTTCAGCCAGCTCTAGTACCTTTTCGGATGGGAAAAGTACCATGCTGACCGGTTCAACTTCTTCAGCAACCGCAAAAAGATTGTATTCAGCGTGAATCGACAAGGCCCCCATCCAATCACCTTTACCGATCACTCCTCCCGATAAGCTCTTCATATTTTCCGTCGAAAAGCAGATTCCCGCAGAGCCACTAAGAATATAGAAAACGCCAGGTAGGTTTTGAAACTTTTGTGTAATTTCCAAGCTTTGGATACCGGTTTTAAATACGGCAATCTCAAGTAAGCTATCGATGAGATCTTGTGGCAAATCACACGGCCACTGTATTTGTCTACCGATGGTTGGATCTAACAATGATTTATTCCTCCTCCAACAATCTCACACATGAAAATGTATCATTACATCTCTTTTAAATGTAGTTCATCATTGCCAACACAGAAGGTTTTATTCTAATAAAATCTTATATCTTAGTAGGTTAAGTGACCGGGATAGCTCGTAACCTCTGTGATAGCTAAGCATTAGCGTACGTGTTTTCGGGCAAATCCGATTCTCGATATGACTTACCACGTTACTCTGCATAACTAACACTTAAGTACAAAATATTCCTTAATCAGTGCATCATTCGAAGCTTTAGTTGACACGCTTAAGTTGTTGCCGTTATTTTGTTCGAAAATCACAAATGACGGTCAATATGAAAGATAGCCAATTCGATAACTTTGAAGAGCTCTTAGGTCACCAAACCGACACCTTGACCGCATGTCAGCCAAAAGATTTTGATAAGACGTTTGTGTCACTCGCTCAGCAGGCCCTTGCTTGGTTTAAGTTAGATCGGCTTACTCTGTTTCCAAACTCGATGATTCTTTTGGATACAGGGAAAAGCATGTCTGTCTCTCAAGTCGGAATGCCCCCACTCGAGATGGAGCGCTTTCTAAAAGGCAACTACCTTGAATATCTACAGCTTTTACGCTCTAAAGAGTGTTGGCAGCTATTTCCAGAGCAATCACTCGCAAACCACAAGATCGATCCGCTACGTGAACTCTATCAAGAAGGCGCTCATTGGCACGCTATCGTAAGCTTATCGTTATTTGGGCAACAATGGGGCGCTATCGGTTTCTCTAGGTTCAAGCGTTACGACACTCCGATTGAAGAGCGTGATTTGAAGCGAATCAAAATGCTGAGTGATGTTTGGCTCTGTTTTTGGCAACACTCAAAAATGACTCGTAGTGTGACAAGTGATGAAGCCAGTAATATCAATGAGAGTGAAAAACTCTTGTTACTTACAAAAAAACAATGCGCTGTACTTACGCAGTTGGCGCAAGGTTACACCGCTAAGCAATGTGCCGACATACTGTTTTTAAGCCCAAGAACGATCGAATCGCACAAATATCGAATGTTAGATATCCTCGAACTCGATAACCATACAGAGCTAATCCAGTTCGCACTTCGTAATGGCTTCGGAATTGATAATCCATAAGTGCTGGTTACCAACAAACAGTGCTCGTGCTAGTTAGTCAACACACCTCAACTCAGGACGAAAGTACAAAGCCCTCAAACTTCTGCAGTTTGAGGACTTTATGCTTTATGGCTTTATGGCTTTATGGCTTTATGGCGGTAATTTAATTCTTATTCAGATTATAAATTCAATCACCTAGAGCGAATTCAAGATGCTAGATATTCAGGCTTTATTCTCGACATCAGCAACATATCAATGTACTTGCCGTTTTTAAAGGTACTCAATCGCTTAGTCCCCTCTAACTGAAATCCTACGCGTTCGTACAAAGCAATCGCAGCGTGGTTATCGGCATGAACCTCTAACTCTAGGCGGATTAGGTTTAACCAATTGTCCGCCTGATTGATGGCTTCTTGCATCAAGGCTTTGCCAATTCCTTTTCCGTGAACATCCGGATGAATGGCAATACCAAGCCCTGCGCTGTGTCTGTCTCTCACCTTAGTCGTCATAAACAAGGTAATATGGCCCACAACTTTTTCAGCAGACTCTGCAACTAGAGTAAAATGATCGCAATGACCAAACAGCCGTTCCACTTGGTCAGAACTGAGATAAGGCTTTTGTGACGTGTTTTCTGAAACCGAAGGACGGCGATAAATATCGAATAAATCTTGGCTATCCGTTGCTTCTAAATGTCTAATTTTTATTTCCAAAGCGTTTCCTTACTATCTAATCTTTTTAACTGAACGACTTTCATCCTACGGATAGCAACGAGCACCTACAACCTTAAAGATTATAAGTGCTCGAAATAATTAAACAGATAATAAACTCAACAAAATCGGAACGTTATACAACGCCTTAGAATATCTAACCCTTAGAATTTATAGTCGATACCGACACTCGCGAGTACCTGTTCAGAATTATAGAAGTCGATATTGGAATCAATCGTTCTTAGACCAAGTAAGGTGATAAACGACCAATCTTCATAACCCATCAACCCACCAAACTCATACGCTAAGAAGGCACCGTACTCGTTCTCTTCACGAGTTTTTCCATAGATTGGATTGACTTCATCGTACTGACGGTCATTCGCATCTAACGTAACAACAAAACCGTGACGGCCAATTCGCTTAGCGTAGTTCAACTCAATACCGTAGCTATCAAAGCTGAGTGCACCGCCTTCAGCGTCTGAATTGAAATAAACCATAGAAGGCACTAACAAACCGGCCTGATTAGGCAATATAAAGCGATAACCTGCTTTAGCGTACAGGTAGGTTCTTTCCCTATCTAATAGCGCTATTTCTTCGCCAGTTAACCCCAGTAAGTTTTGTGTACCCGATAATTCATCATCCACATCAGATTCACCAATAGCGAAGTCTGTTTGGAAAGCAGTGCCACCGATGTTAGTCAGTTGAAGCCTCCCAACATTACCTTTCACGTCGGTTTCGTTTCGATTCACACCTACAGCATAAGGATCAGACCAAGCCTTACCGGAGATGAGTGTCGGTAACACGGAAACATCTAATATGGTGCCACCAGAGAGTTGTTGTCGATAACCTATTTCAAATGCAATGGTACCGGTCGCAATATCTTCTCGGGTAGTACCGGCATAAACTTGGTGAGTAAGGGATTCACCAAAGGTATATTTAACGGTTCCAAGAAAACCAAGTAAACCTTGATTCTCACCATCACCTTCCATGGTATTAGTTGCTTGATTTGAGTCTTGTTCGGTACTCAAATTACTGCTGTCAGAATAGAAACCAGCCAAGATACTAAAGTTACCACTAAAGCCCTCACTAGGAGCTAGTCCACTGTACGCAGGCATAGAAATAGCCGCGGAAAGTACTACAGGTAAAACAGACCTCATATTCACATCCATTAATTGAATAATCACCAATTAACTATAAGTAAAAAAGCGGAAGTTTAACAAATACTTAACTCATAATTTTTCATCATCTGCCCGCTTACCCTGCCAAAACTCTCGACACGAGAATTCAATAAGTTGATCTATCTCTTTTAGGCTTTCGTAGTACCTCTCGGAAATAACGGACAAACTCAAAGGACTACATATGTTGAATTATTTAAGCAAGACTCTGTCAGTACTGGTAGCAACACTTCTGTTCACCACTTTTGCACACGCAGCACACCACGGAGCGAAAAAAGACATCGTTGATGTAGCGGTTGATAATGGCTCTTTCACAACGTTAGTAGCGGCAGTAAAAGCAGCAGGATTAGTGGATACACTGAAAGGAGAAGGCCCGTTCACTGTTTTTGCACCAACAGATGAAGCGTTTGCCGCTCTACCGGAAGGCACAGTAGATATGTTATTGAAGCCGGAGAATAAAGACAAACTGGTCGCAATACTCACCTATCATGTGGTGCCAGGAAAAGTAATGGCTGAAGATGTGGTCAAACTAGATAGCGCAGTCACCGTCCAGGGTGAGCCAGTCGCAATTAGTACTGACCATGGTGTTGTAATGATCAACAAAGCTCACGTCGTAACAGCAGACGTTGAAGCGAGCAACGGTGTGATACATGTCATTGACGCTGTACTGTTACCTAAGTAAAGACAACCAATGGACATAAAAGATATTTAGGGGGTGTGACAATGTCACACCTCTTTTCTATTCGAACATTAGATTTTGGCTTACTACTTTAGATATTAAGTGAATATTAGGTTATACGAACAGTCGGCCGAATATCAGGAACGCGGCCATCGACACCACTTTGGTAAACACCACCACCCAAATACAATCACCAATACTCGAATGGGTTGCCTTCCCAAGTAGAAATACGAACAATATAAGCCCTAGAACCCACCCCACTGTCGGTATCATAGAGACTAAAGATACGATGATCGCTATCGTCAGAAGAGACTTAAAGTCCGCCACCACAAACGACATTTTAGATGCAATGTACATACAACATGCCGTGACTAGCGCATCCATAACAAATGCTAAAGCTTCGATTCCCACGTACTACCCTCACTCTTTTCAATCGAACCAAATAGTACATTGAAATTAAAGAGGAAATCTTTGGGGCAATTGTAAAAACATCATCAAGATCTGTCCTACAATTGAGATTTAGAAGAGATTTTCGATAATCATTTTCGAGATTTATTCTTTGGCATTCTCATATTTATGGCCGAATAAACAAAGGAATGAATTGATGACAAAAGAAAAAAATGAAATAACCACGACGAAGAGCGGAAACAACCCAGAGACCCCGGATTGCAAGGCTAACACTCCGATTGCAAAAGAAAAAATCGACACTAATGTATATATTTTTAATCTACTCACGTGACCCATGAACAACACTCCTTGTATTCATACAATCTTTAAGATTAGACAAATTGGCTAATACACAATTTGAACTCATCGACAATATCAGTAGATCAGCAAAATTTACCCTTAAAAAGGTTTAATAATCCTTTTAGGCCTGTTCCTCTTCACAATCTTCGCTCTTAACATAAACCTACTTATCGATAACCTTTTCCATCACGAAATTCGTAAGCGTTACTCCACGCATATCGACTTGCTGATCACTCACTACTTTAAAACCCATACGCTCATAAAATGGCCTCGCAGTGATACTTACCTCTGAGAAGTATCTTGATACCCCACGAATTTGCCCAATCGTGAACACATGCTCCATCAACGCTCGGCCCACACCTCGCCCCTGATGTTGGTGATGGCAAAAAAAATGGTCGACTAAACCACTCGGCTGTAAGTCAGTATAGCCAACAATATGACCATCTAACTCAGCGACAAATGGTTTTAACCCGTCCATACGCTTTTGCCACAACGCAAAGTCAAAACCACTTGGTGCCCAAGCCTCGACTTGCTCTTGAGAATAATCTCGTATGTTCACGTTGCGAACCGTGTAAAAAAAGATCTCCCATAGCGCTTTGGCATCACTTTCTTGATAATTTCGAATTCTAACCACACTCTCTTCCTTTGGTTGCTTTCAGATTCTAACTATTGGATTTGTTACTCTACAAACAGGCATCAGTTGATACATAGTTGCAATGGGACACTCACTAGCCACATTAAAGAATACGTGTCACTGATGGGTATTTTTCTGAAGCAAACTCATGATAAATATCCGCTAAATAACGCGCTAACTCTTCCTCTGCTAAATCAGAAGGGATAATCACATCATAAACTCGAGCTCGTATTGAAGTTTCCGACTCTCGATAAAGTAGCCACTCTTCGTTTTGTCTCTGTACCGACATTCTCTGATGAAAAACCTGAAATTTTAGCCACATACGCTCTTTCACCTCTATCCCAAAACTAACGATAAAACACCGCGAGCCATATCGTAACAGAGTCTTTGTCGGTCCCCTGAACCTTGTGCTTTTCACCGGCGGGAATATTGAGGTAGTCCCCTTTAGACAAAGTAACAATACGACCATCAGCAAATTCGATAACGCCTTGCCCCTCGAGCACCAGAACCCATTCATGCTCCTCTTGATCGTACCACCCCTCCTCAGGAGAACTGTGCCCATGTGAAAGTATCCTCTCTATCCGAATGTTGTCATTCGCTATCAAGTCATTAAATATTTCATTAGGTATCGACGAAGGGATATCCGTGTAGATATTTGACATAGCATTTCCTTGTTTTTTAGCCGCTCAAAGGTTGTGAGGTGTTAATGACACAACACACTAAGCAGCTACGTTCTTCCTGAAATAAAAACGGTAATAGCCAAGCAAGTTACTGACAATAAATAAGGCTTCCATAACAACCGCTGTTGGAGAGCCAACTAAGTAATTATGAACAAGCCAAAAACTGGTGCCGATGATCATTAGCTCTCGAAGTCGACGGTCATCCTTGTTAAAAGCAGCAAATGTTTGAAACATTGATGCACAGCAACTCAATACGCTAGTTAACCCTGAGAAGGTAAAGGCAGTGGCAACCACAGACAGAGAGCAAAACAGATATTTGAATTTAGGTGATGTGGAAAACACACTCGTTAAATAACGGATAGTGGCAATAATCATCAAGCATGCCGCAGTCCACTGCTCCAAAAGAATAAAGTGACTTGAAATCAGTACACCGGCAAAAAACAGGCAAGTTACAATCTTCTTACGCTCTTTAAACTGAAACGACAGAAGATCAAAGCAAATCGCAATGGCGACTAAAACTTGAGATAGATAAAAAGCAGACACAGTGATTCCTTCAACAATAACTTAGGTTTTAACGACCTCGCTACGATTCATCAGGCAACTCAATAGCCAGTAGCGCTCGTATGAACCCTCCATTTGTAACCTAAAAAAATGGGCTACACGATTATTTTTTGAATTACTGACTCGTTTTAGCGGCCTATGTGATATTCGTTCCTAAGTGATATCTAAACCTTCAAGCGCCCACTGATCACGGTTTTCGCAGAGCCAATCAACTTTATGCGTCCATTAGCCAGAAGTTCTGTCGAAATATAGCCTCCACGACGAGAAGCTTGGTATGCATTAAAACAATACTTGTTCAGTTTCTCAGACCAGTATTGCGTGAGAGCACAGTGCGCCGAGCCAGTTACTGGGTCTTCATTCGTGCCAACCCAAGGCGCGAAATAGCGGGAGATAAAATCAAGCTCAATATTGGATGAAAGCGCGGTCACCACAACACCTCTACCCTTCATCTTCTTGAGGGCATCAAAGTTGGGGGTTAGGTCTAAAACAACCTGCTCATTGGTCACCTCGATAAACGTTTTAGAGTCGAACTCCATGTATGACAACACTTGACTGTTCTCAATACCTAGATGTTCCAACAGCCTAGTATCAACCTCTACACTTGATAATTGAGTACCTGGGAAATCTAACTCGATGGACGAGTCACAAACTGTGGCAGTTAAATCACCAGATAAGGTCTGAAATACGATCCTGTCACTGGCTTTTACTAGTCCTTTTTCTTTCATCACATGAACCGTCGCCAAAGTGCCGTGCCCGCACAGCTGAACTTCTACTTCCGGCGTGAACCACTTGAGAGTCATAGATTCTAGCGCAAGGAAAGCCGTTTCTGGAACCGCCATCTCATCCGCAATAGAAAGCATTAATGCTTCATCCAACACGTGTTGAGAAATACAGACACCCGCAGGATTGCCTTTAAAAGCTTGGCTAGTGAATGAATCGACTTGATATATTTCTAAATCCACAATGTCTCCGACGATTGAAATGAATGACAACGTTCGACCACAATAAGCACAAACTCCTTGTGCCACAAGTCATTAGGCAAAATTTCTCAAGGGGTGACCGATAGAATAAGCCAATGATAAATAATGAGTTATCGAACAACAACATGATTTAGAAGAATGGACCCATTAAGCTTGCTCAGGAGCGTCTCCTCCTTTTTCAGCGCTTTGTTTTATCGCTTCTCACCGTCGCTCCATATCGCAAACCTAGCGATTGGGATAGCGCTAACTGACACCATGCTGATGGTTTTACTTCAAGTAAAACCTAGGCAATTGCGTGCGCAGCATAATGTTTAAGTAAAATTAGAGGCGTAAATTTGAAGCAGGTCTCAAATTTTGCGCTAGGATCTAGTTAAACAAAGAAGAGAAAGGAATCCGTCAGTGAAGGCATTTTATGTTTCAGTTCTCGTGTCCGCATCCTTTTCGCCTGGGTTAGTATTTGGTCAACAACATGAAATTTATCTCTACAATTGGGATGAGTTTTTATCCGAGAGCGTCATTGAAAAATTGAACGACACCTATGGCATTGCATTAAAACAGCAATACTTTTCAGACGAATCGATTCGTGATGAAGTCCTATTGAGCGAACGCCGCGGTGCCTTTGAATTGGTTGTGATCGAGAGTATGAAGCTCAAAGCGTTGGCTGAGCAAAACCTATTTCACAACCTCAGTGGCATGCAGCAATCTCTTGCAAACAACTTTGACTCTCGATGGGTTGATGGATGCGGCGACTATGGCATCCCTTATGCTTGGGGAACATCGGGCATATTGTACCGTAGCGATAAAGTCGACACTCCTAATTCATGGAAAGCCATATTGGATCCTGAAACCGAAAACAGTGGCCGAATTAGTATGTATTACGAGCCAACAGATCTAGTGAGTGCTGCACTTCTACTCAACCAATTCGAACCATTCACAAACAATGAGCAGGAGCTGAGAGTTGCCTACAAAACTTTGCAAACTCAAAAGCCCCACCTTGAGAGTAATGAATACGTCGTCGACTATATCCACCAGCCAGAAAGACTGGCCAATATAGACTTGGCTTACGGGTATTCTGGAGACAGTTACATATTGAATGAGGTCGATCCCGAAGCATCATGGGCCTATATCGTTCCTCAAGAAGGCACAACCCTTTGGTTGGAGTGCATCGCAGCGATTAACAACGGAGAACTATCAGAACAAGCATCAACGATACTCTCCTTTTTGTCACAACCCGAAATTGCAGCACAAAACGCAATGGACTCCTGGTTCGCCACACCAAACTCAAAAGCTAAGGCTTTGACCTCTCAAGAGTATCAAAACGACCCAGAGCTTTTCCCTAGCCAAGAAGTGCTAGAACGCAGCTATCTGTATCAGCCCCTTGAACCGAATAGCCTTCAAATTCGTAATCGTATTGTTGATAGTTTGAGATAAGAAATGCCTGTATTGAAGAAACTGTATTTTGTACTTATCCCAGCACTGCTACTCATATTCGCAGTCTCGGGATTCATTACCTACAACTTCGCCTCAAACCACACCAAGCACATGTACTTAGACGAAGTGCAGTCCGATGTTAATACCGCGCTGGTTGCGGCTGAATATGAGCAATTGGGGCTATCTTTGCTCGTCAAAGATATCAGTTCATCGTTACAATTCTTGCGTTACATTCAAAACCCTACTGACTATACAACCCTATCTCTTTTAGAAAAAAGAGTATTGCGAGTTCTCAATCAAAGCCATGTTAATCAGTTCGGTCAACGCAACATTTACATCATTGATCCAAAATTTAAACTCACACTATCGACATTACGAGTTGACCCTTTTGAAGACTTAAAGATGCCGGACAGTATCTACGAACGGGTCTTCGACATTTACACCTCATTGATCAACCAAACTGAACTATCCCAAGAGGGCTTTTCATACATATCGGTTAATGGTGGATTAAGATATGCCTATGTAGCCGCCATCGACCCTTACCTAGTTCCTCAAGATAAACGAGCCAACACAAGCTCAAACCGATACATCTTAATTGCAGACGGTCCGCTAAAGCAGCTCTCAAACTTGCTCATTAGCTATAATGACGACGACAACATGCAACTTTTGATTGAACCATCAAATGAAGCAGAAAACATTGAAAACACTCAGTTTATTATAAAGTCATTTGAACAGAATAAAGACAGTATTAACGTTCAAATGAACAGTCGTCACTTCCTTGCTCAAGTCAACATTCGAGAACAGAAATTTAACATGGAAAAAGCCATGATCGCTCAACACACCTTCTTAGGATTCCTAGCGACTTTGTCTTTTATCATGCTCATTGTTCATTTGGTAGTGCGTTACCAATTGGTGCGTCCGCTCAAAGACCTTCTCCACGAAATATCGATTGGAGGGCTCAAACTCAGATACTTTAAGCGTTCATCAGGACAAAGCGAGATTGACGGGCTAAAGAATGCATATATCGACTCACTGACAGAACTGAAATTTGAAGCTGAATTTGACCAACTAACTAAGTTGGCTAACCGCCGCTCATTCATTCGACATCTTGATGTGCGCCTAAAAAGCTCGATGAGTACACGCTGCTACTTAGTTTGCTGGGACATCATGGACTTTAGGAAGATTAACGACCTATACGGCGCAAAAGTCGGTGATAACGTGCTAATTAGCTTGGCGAAAGCACTTAGAGAAACGTTACAAAATCAACAGTCTTCCTTTGGCTTTAGTTGCAGTGATTATTCATTGGCAAGGCTGGGAGGCAATCAATTCATCGCCATACTAGAAATGGCTGAACACCAATCGATAAACGAAGAGGTCGAGAACATCAATAACGCCTTAACCGGCACAACCTTCCTTGATTACTATGGCTTTCGTTTAACTATCGCCACGGGTGTGCTCCCGGTTGACACCCCTAAATTTGAAGAGATCTGGCACCGTTGTATCGATGCAATGTTGCTAAATGCCAAGGCTCACAGTGACGGAGATAGTCGCATCGTTTATGGCGAAGAGCTCATCCATTCCTTAAAAAGACACGATATTATCGAGAAAAGGCTTTTAGAGTGCTGTGAGAGCGATAACTTTGAGCTACGCTTTATGCCCATATTTAATGCAAAGACATTAGAAATCGATGGTGCTGAATGTCTTATTCGTTGTCCTGCTCTCGCTGATATCAAAGCTGGACCAGACGAATTTGTAACAGTCGCAGAAAAAAGCAACTTGATATCGAAAATCGATATGTGGGTAATAGGAATGGCGATTAAAAGCTACAAAGAGCTTTCCGATATCCATAAATACAAAGGTACCTTATCTATCAATATCTCGGCGATGGAGCTCTATAACCGTAATTTCGCAGACAACATTCGCAAGGTAATAGAACGTTTTAAAGTGCCACCAGGCAATATCATCATTGAGATCACTGAGACCAGTTATGTGAAAAGCACCAAACTGACGGTGCAGACAATTGAGAGCATTCGAAGCCTGGGGCTAAAAGTGTCACTCGATGATTTTGGCACAGGTTACACAGCGTTTAATCAGTTGCTTCATTACCCTGTCGACGAACTTAAAATTGATAAGAGTTTTATCGATCATATCGTCGATGACAAAGCGGACCGTAAAATGGTGGAATCAATGGTTAATTTGGGACATTCCTGTAACACCTTGGTGGTCGGAGAAGGCGTTGAATGTATAGAGCAGTACCAGTACCTGCGCAAAACCAACTGTGACCTGATACAAGGCTATCTGTTTAGCCAGCCACTCACTTACACTGAGTTTATCGAGTTCATCCGCGACCACAAGCCGAATACCTTCCTAGAGCAATGTTCGATGCTTAACGAGATCAATGGAGACCGTATCGTGGCACTCAACCAGAAAAGCAATTAGTAAAACCAGAAAGAGAAAATAGGGCTTCTGACTTTACAGCCGCTCTATCTGGAGACCTAAGATAAAGAAATTTAGCTTTATCTCTAACCTTGTTCCGACACGGTTCTTACAAATCAGGGATTCATGTTGCTTTCAATAGCGTCTGTTGTGAGTTAGACAGGCGTGTATAGTCACGAGGACAGATGAGTCCTAAAGCCGTTAAGTGCGTGCTGCAAAGGAAACTAGAGGGGGCAAATGAAGCAACAAGAAAAGGCTAAGCAAAAACTCTCAACCTAACCTTGCATTGTGGTTAACAACTCCATCATATCTTTGGAGCTGATATTCTTCTTGTGCCTCACAACAGCATCTATCATCAACTCTAAGTTACCAGCTGAAATGTAATCGCTCAAAACGTCATTAAACTGTTCTTGTATCTCATCACTGGAATAGATGTGTTCAGGAATGAAGAATAAGAACTGACTGCCACTACTACGAAACGAAATGGCGCATTCAGGAATTTTAGTCGTTAAAGATTTAGCAGCAGAGCTCACCACCAAATCGCCATATTCAAGGCCATATTTCTGGTTAATTTCACTCAGGTTTCTGATACGCACAAAATAAAGGTCAAAATTATTGTCTCTCGGGTAGTTATTCTTCACAAAGTTCATCAAAGAGACTCGATTTTGAAAACCCGTAATAAAGTCTGTGGAGTGAAGTCTCCTCTTAATTGAGAAGTCGGCATAAAAGATCACTCCTGTTACGATTAATATCAGCGCGAGAAACACACTACTGGCTTGATGCATGATAACTAACCTATCAACCATTATGCTTTTCTCTTCAATCACAGGGCTTTGCAGGCGGAACTTTTCATTAATAAAATCGACTAACGAGTCATAGCAAATATCGATTTTCTTCTGTAGTGACGCCTTGGGCAGTGCACCTTGACTAACCAACTTTATGGAAGATTCTAGCGACTTAAATTTCTCAAACTCTCCGGTGAAATAAGGTTTGAAGTTGGCAGATTTAATGAAATTAGAAGATTCGGTACTGTTGATCAGAATATCAAAGCGGCTCCACGTAATATCATAGGCTAACCACAAATCGTCGTAATTGAGATTATCCGAACGGCTCACCATCAAGAAATTCGCGTATTCCTTTACCAGTTGAAAAACAAACCAGGTTGCTTCGTTTTGCCGATTCGAAAAACTTTTGTTGATATCGTTAATGCGCGTAACACTGTAGATATTCACGCTTAGAACCATCACCGCCAAAAATATTACAACCACTTTGACAGCAGATAGGGGAAACAATTTCTTCATGGTGACCCTCTACAAGTGAATATCTCGTATCTGCCAAATCATCTTCGCATGGAAATCAGTGTTATTGATATCAGGCTGTGACGACAACGGGTAAATCAGCCAGTACGGTCCCTTATCTCTCACAGACATAAATTCACCATTTTGTTTAATGGCAATAATCGGCTGATAGTCATCAAAATCTTCTTTGGGTACCGCCACTTTATAATCGTTCAAAGCAACAATGGTAACGAGGGGAGATAGCGATAAGTCCATGGTTTCTATGATAGCCTGCAAAGTCACACCACTATAAACCGACTCCCCTTCAGCCCATGGAAGGACGGTTTTTATTTCAGTCTGAGGTAATAGCAACAACTGTTCTCGAGTCATTTCATGCTTTTTCCCTATTTGATCGAACACAGTCAAATTTGAGGAAGCCAATATAGAAAATGAGCACAATGAAAGGAAAAAAAGAATTGTCGTTCTCATTTTAATCTCCATTTAAAAAGGTCACTAAGTTGAGTCTAGTTCAGATTATTCATTTGATTTACTAACAACAGTTTTATTTCTTTCAAAACCATCGCTTTGTAAAGCTTCACCTAGGCTGGAGCTTGGGTGAGTCACCTATCAATAAAAAAGTAACTTTGTGCCCTATGAGTAATCCAATTCCCTCCATGAATACGTAGTGACCAATAAAATTGACAAGAAAGATGAGTTTCAAAGTAGCGAGAAGTGTCGTCAATGCATAACCTTTAATCGAACGTAAGTCATTTAAAGAGTCTATTTTATTCGTTTCATGGTGTGCTTATGCACCTTCGTCACTGTAAATAAACCTCAACATGGTTACTCACTTCATAATCAAGGGAATCGATAATGAGTTTTAATAAAAAAGCATTTAACCCCACGGTGGCACTTACTGCCCTAGTAATGACGCTGGTCATGTTTCCTGTTTCTGCTGAAGTTAATCAAGAACAATTTGAGTTAGGTAAGCAAAAAGCAAAAGTATGTATGACCTGCCATGGCGTTGACGGCATTTCAACACAAGATCCCTACCCTAATCTTCGAGGTCAAAAAATGGGGTATCTCATCTCTTCACTCAAAGATTATCAAACGAGAGAAAGAACGAGTGGTTTGGCGGTTCTAATGCAACAACAGGCCGACACGCTTTCAGATCAAGATATACGAGATATTTCGTATTTCTATTCAATGGTCGGTAGCGATTCAACCACATCTAGCGATTGAAGATCATCCACAGATTAAAAATAAGTCAGCCATTGAAACTTTAGGCAAGGAGCCTTGTTATGGAACAAGTGACAACCCAGTACAATATTAAGGTCGTGAAGTACTTTATTATTGCCTCCTTAATCTGGGCCATTCTAGGTATGATTATCGGCGTGATTCTCGCCGCGCAATTGTATTGGCCGGTACTAAACTTTGACTCTCAGTACTTTCAGTTTGGTCGACTGCGTCCACTACATACATCCGGTGTGATATACGGGTTCGTCGTTAATATCCTGATGGGTACATCACTGTACATTGCCCAGAGAACGGGACATTGTGAACTGTTCAACAAAAGCCTGTCATGGATGGTGTTTTGGGGTTGGCAGCTTATCTTGCTATTGGCGCTCATATCGCTGCCAGCTGGCTACACCACATCAAAAGAGTACGCAGAGCTAGAATGGCCTATCGACCTACTTATCGTGTTGGTTTGGGTGCTCTACGCTGTGTTGTTCTTTGGCACTATTGCTAAACGAAAAGTCGACCATATTTTCGTAGCGAATTGGTTCTTCGCTGCGTTCATCATTGTGATTGCAATGATCTTCATCGTAAACAATCTTGCGATGCCCGTTTCTGCCATGAAGTCTTATTCGGTCTTCGCCGGAGCTCAAGACGCCATCGTACAATGGTGGTGGGGACATAACGCCGTCGGTTTCTTGCTGACGGCTGGCGTCATCGGTATGAACTACTACTTCATACCCAAAGCGGCTGACCGCCCTATCTACTCGTACCGATTGTCCGTGATTCACTTCTGGGGCTTAGTTGGCTTCTACACTTGGGCGGGTACTCACCACCTCGTCTACTCTTCCGTTCCGGTATGGGTACAAAACATTGGTATCGTGATGTCACTGATCCTCTGGTTGCCATCGTGGGCGGGGGCATTTAACAGCGCGATGACTCTGCTGCAAAACAAAGAGAAACTTAAGTCCGACTACATTCTCCTATTCTTCTTTTCGGCCATTCTCTACTACTGCTTAGCGACATTCGAAGGCCCACTGCTCGCTATTCGTTGGTTCAACATGGTTGCACACAACACCGAATGGATTATCGGTCATGTTCACTCTGGCGCTCTCGGATGGGTAGCGATGTCTGGTATCGCCGTATTCTATTACTTCATCCCACGTTTATGGGGCAAAACCGAACTTTGGTCACCAAGGATGCTCAAGTGGCACTTCTGGCTCGCGCACGCAGGTGTGGCTATTTACGCGATTGCCTTGTGGGTGGCGGGTATTGGTGAAGGCTACATGTGGCTCACTCAAAAAGACAACGGCGAGCTCGTATACAGTTTTGTGCAAGCTATGGACTTCAAAGCACCTTGGCTATTCCTACGTTTCTTTGGTGGTGCTCTATTCGTACTTGGCCTGTTCTTAATGGCACTGAACCTTTACAAAACGGTGCGCATGCCAGCAGAGCTTGATGTTAAACGAACAGCAAATGGGGAGGCATAAATCATGAGTAAAGACTTTACCCACTCGTTGGTCATTCTAATTTTGACCACCGTAGTCGTCGCCTCTTTCTCACTGGTAGTTTGGGTGGTCCCAAACATCGTTCGAGGAGATGATATCGCTAAAAACAGCCTCGCTGTGCCGTTAACCGCTATCGAGCTAGCCGGTCGAGATATCTACATCAGCGAAGGCTGCCACGTCTGTCACACACAGATGGTGCGTCCT
The DNA here is from genome assembly GCF_013114525.1 of Vibrio sp. T3Y01. Lineage (NCBI taxonomy): Bacteria > Pseudomonadati > Pseudomonadota > Gammaproteobacteria > Vibrionales > Vibrionaceae > Vibrio > Vibrio sp. T3Y01. Next base: position 219,161 of record NZ_VTXJ01000006.1, read on the forward strand.
CTTGATCCAGAAATAAAACGTAACGGACGTCCAAACCAAGAAGCAGACGATATCTATGAGTTTCCTAACTTGTGGGGATCTAAACGTACTGGACCTGACCTAACCAATTTAGCAAGAAAGTACTCTGACCAATGGCACGTGATACACCTAATCAACCCTCGACAAGTCGTTCCTACTTCTATCATGCCATCATACCCTTGGCTATTTGAACAAACGCTCACCGGGGATGATATCGGCGACAAGATGGAAGTTTTACGTACGTTAGGTGTGCCTTATACCGATCAAGAAATTGGCGATGCCAGACTGCAAGTAAGAGGAAAAACCAAAGGCGAAGCCTTAATTCGATACTTGCAAAGCCTTGGTAAAGATACGTCACAGGAGGTATCACAATGAATACATTCTGGAATCTATGGGCGGTAATATTAACCTTAATATTCTTTGTTCTAATGGTATCGATTGTCGTTAAATATTGGCGTAGCAATCACAAGGCGGACCACGACCACACCATTGGCACCTTTGATGGTATTGAAGAGAAAGACGCGCCGCCACCCAAGTTGCTGTTCATCAGCTATGCTGTCGCCTTCTTGCTGTCTGCTGGCTATTTGGTCCTCTACCCTGGGCTTGGTGAATGGGAAGGCTTAGTCGATTGGCAACAAAGCGACGACAAGCTTAGCTCCCCTAGCACAACGTTAGATGAGCAGTTTGCACAAACAAGCGAAACCACATTAGAAGGCCTCGCAACTGTTCCAGCTATCGTAAACAGCGGTAGAATTCTGTTCCAGACCCATTGTGCCGCGTGTCACCGCGACAACGGTCAAGGCCAAAAACACTTCCCTAACCTGATCGACCAAGAATGGCTATATGGTGGCAGCGATGAGGCCCTTATTCATTCAATTGCCAAGGGGCGAAATGGCGCAATGCCGGGTTGGAGTGAAATCATGCGCCCAGATGAAGTGGCAAAAGTCTCTTACTATCTAGCGTCTCTAAACCAACGCCATACCGATGTGCCTGAGGTTAAAGTCGAACTCGGTAAAAGCTTGTTTGTCCAATACTGTTCGTCTTGCCACGCTGATGGCACAGTTGCCAACCCAGAGATTGGGGTTCCCGATCTTTCCGATGACACTTGGCTCCATGGAGGCAGCATTGAAGAGATTCAACACACCATCAACTACGGCTTGAACAACCTGATGCCAGCGTTTGATAACCAACTTACCGAAAACGAGATACTGGCTCTAGGCGCCTACATCCGACATGCAGGAGAAGCTGAACAACAGAGGGTTGCAAGCTTGAACTCAGAGTCAGTTGAGCGCGGAGAGTACTTGGCGCATGCCGGTGACTGCGTGGCTTGTCACAGTGCCGAAGGTGGCGAACCCTTTGCTGGTGGCCTGCCGTTTGTTACTCCATTCGGTACCGTGTATTCAACCAACATAACTCCTCACACTACCGAAGGTATCGGAACCTATGACTTTGATGATTTCCGAGCCGCGTTGGTTGATGGCAAAGGTAAAGATGGCTACTTGTATCCAGCTATGCCCTACACCTCGTATCAATATCTGACCGACCAAGACATGTTCGATTTGTGGGAGTACATGCAATCAATCACAGCGGTACCAAGACGCAATGACGACAACAGCATGATGTTCCCGTCAAATATTCGCCTAGGTCTGCTTGGCTGGAATATCGTGTTTATGGATACCGATCCGGTCGATTATCAAGTACCAGAGGAGCTCAAAGACAAAGTCGACAACGTTGAGAAGTGGCAGCAAGGTAAATATTGGGTTGCAGGGCTTGGTCACTGTTCTGAGTGTCACACACCACGAAATATTGCCCAAGCATTGATACCAGAGCGTATTTTCCAAGGTAACTTAATCGATGGTTGGAATGCACCTGACATCACTGCAAATGAGCTGTACATCGATGGTTGGGATGAGAAAACACTCACCGACTTCCTACACACAGGTCACTCAGACAAAGGCACCGCTTTCGCAGGTATGGCTGACGTAGTGAAAAATAGCCTGAGCTTGATGACACGTGAAGATATCGAGTCGATGTCCTACTACTTGTTGAACGGTGATACCAACAACACCATAAGCAGTGACGCGGTGCCGTTAGAGCCGAAGGGCTTTGATGAAGAGTCATACGCTGCCGAGATCTATACGACTTATCGCCAAACCTGTGGTGCGTGTCATGGTGACGATGGTAAAGGGCGGGACCCTATTGCTCCTACCCTGTTGAACAATGGCATTATCATGCACAGCGATCCATTCAACACCATTGCGGTGACGGTCAGGGGCTTACAACCTACGTATCTCGACAAAGACAGAAACTTCATGCCAATGGCGAGCTTTGAAGATGTCTTATCGGATCAAAGGCTAGCAGAGCTGATCACTTTCGTCCGATTACATCTCGGTGACAGAGATGAACCAGTCACCGCAGAACATGTTCGTGAAGTGAGAGAAACCCTAGAGGCAGCGGGTTACGCGGGTGGATTACATACCACACCTGACATGTATGACCGCAGAGATAACAACATCAACATCCGCTAGCGGACCTATCACTTAGAAAGTGAATTGCAAACGACCAAAGGAGACCTAAGTGTCTCCTTTTCTTTTGCGCTTTAAATGCCCTTGCTACTACAACACAATTATAACTAACTGATTACACAATTAAGCAGACTTGCACATAATGCGATCAATCTCGCAGAACAAAGATGACACCGAGTGCATAATACGCAAAATTTTATAATGAGTTACTAAGGACTGATATGGATACAACTACACTCATCTACGATACGTTGGAAGGTCTATCGAGCGCGAAACCACAACAACACGCTCAAATCCGCCAAAATCTATATAACCATCTAGATCTATCATTTGAGAAGCAGTTGGCTTTGTATTCATCCGTTCTTGGTCCAGCAAGTGCTGGTAGATTGACCGATTTAGACAGTGCAGTAATGTCTGCGCGTAAAATTGTTGGCTTAGAAAACAGCTAATCTGTCGTCCAAGTGAATTCTGAAAAACGCTGCCTTGTGCAGCGTTTTTTTATGCTTCAATTTCCCGTAAGTGCAACTTCCCATCGAAGCCCATTCTCTACGCTCTCTATCCCCCGACGACCAGCCATTTAGAGTAATAAGCTCGAACACTGATAAGTGCAATTTGTCGAAATTTTCAAGTTGCGACCATTCTCATTTGGTTAATCTTATGTTCCATTTTTAACAGGTGTGTAACGACAATAATGGCGCTAATGTTAGTAGCACGTTAACCACACAGCGGATGGAAGAATCATGAGAGTACTTATTGAATACACACAGACAGGCAAATATCGTGATCAAGCTTGGGAAGCACTGACCATTCGCTCGAAAGGCGAGATTCAAGCTGTGACCCCATCTTACGCGGCTCAACTTATCGAACAAAATCGCGCCTGCTTAACCACAACAGAACATCAAGATATCGTCATCCAACCTTAATGGCTTATTGAGCTACCCCTCCTAGTTCCTTAAATCGAATAGTTCGATGACCTAACAAAAACGCTGCACGGATGCAGCGTTTTCTTTTTCCGACGTTTCTAATTTTTAACGTCTCTTATTTCTAACTGTGATAGCTTGATTACTTTGGCAAATTCTCTAATGCTTCAACCATCGTCATCAGCTTGTCTACAATTCTTTCACCGTCTGCTCGTAAGCCGTTATGCTCATACTCATTAGTGATCCACGCTTTTGAGTTAGGAATGTTCGCCAATGTTTCACGGCTGTAATCCAGCTCAACGTACATGTCGTCGGCATAAACTGCGCACGCCATAGGAACGGTATTCTTGCTAAGTTGCGCTGCATTGTACAAAGTGCCCCAGTCCGACTTCTCAGCTAAGATATTCGCCGCTTCACGCAGTGGCTTCAGTGTCTCTAATTGGTCAAACATCCATGGGTAGACCATTTCTCCAGTAAACCAGAACTCACTTCCCGATTGGTAATTAAAGTGTGGATACTGCTCGCGTACTCGATGAGCTGACCAATTTGATGCTGTGCCTTGGCAATAGATAGATTCATGCAAAATCGCGTAGATTGGATTGGTTAGGTAACCCTGCTCTTGTTGCATTTGATTTAGGAAGCTATAGCTCAGATGCTTTTTACCGTTCACTTCAACAAACGCACTTTCTAATGTGAAATACATAGGAAGGTTTGCTTCACCAGCACCTAGGTTAATGCCAATCAATTGGAACTGTTCAACCGTAAATACCTGACCGTTTGGTAACTTCACCTCATTGTTAAGCAGATAATCAGAGATCTCACGACACATGGCTTGTGCTTGAGGGAATTGAGCAAAGAAGGCTCTGTTTTTATCTTCAACACGCTTATAGGTCGCACGGTATACATCGTCAGCTTCACGTTCAATAGACGGAATACCGCCCGTCACATAGCAGCGTTGCAAGCTTTTCGGGAACAGTGATAAGTAGCTTAGAGTGCAAAAGCCACCAAAGCTCTGGCCAATCGTCGACCACTGCTTAACACCAAATTGCTCACGAATCGCTTCAGCATCACGAACAATGTTGTCGGCCCTGAAGTGCGTAAGATATTCAGCTTGTTGCTCTGGAGAAAGATGCGCCAAGGTTTCATGGCTGATTACCGTGCTATTGCCAGTGCCACGCTGATCAAGAAGCAGAACGCGGTAGTTTTGTAAGGCACGTTTCATCCAACCTGATTCTCCACTCACACGCGGAGAAGGAAAGCCTGGGCCACCCTGAAAGTAGACAAGCCACGGGAGTTCTTGGCTGTCTTTTGCTAGATCGACAACTTCACGAGCGAATACTTGAATCTGCTGTCCATCTTTCGCTTGATAATCGAGTGGTAGTTCAAAATAGTGCTGACGATACAGGGTGGTTCCATCTATAAACTTAGCTTGCACGCTTCATTCCTTTTTATCTGATTCTAATGTCATCGGTACGAATAAAAGTAGCGCCCTATGGCACACATAGGTAGCAAGATACGCATAGTAGCTCGCAAATGAAACCGTTTGTTTAGCATGAATGTGAAGGTGCTTCATTTGATTGCTCAAGGAGTGTTCGTATCGTTACAACCTGTGTCAAAACGGCGCGTTTTTGAGGCTTTATCAAGGGATCAGTAAATAAAGAAGCAGGAAAATAAAAAGAACTTAACGAGGTGAGGATACGTTAAGCTCTTTTGGTGTTATCTGATGTTTCTTTTGCGGTAAGTTCAATCCACTATGAGGCGACTAACTCTCCTGCCCCTTGAATTGAACGCTGGCTATTTTCAACCAGAATCGCGGTGGCCGTTTCTTTTAATGTCGCCCACTCTGCGTCGTTGACCTCAATGCCATCACGCCACGCGTTTTCTTGTGTCTTAAATAACGACTCCGACGTGACATGTGTTTGGTAGCCATCTGACAAGCGTTCGATATCGAAATCCTGGACGGAAAGTTCGATGGTCATATTATGGATATGTTCGTCCGATGTCAGAGGCAAATCTGATAAAAACAGTTCTGGAGCAACGCAACCACGGTTAAGCACATACAAGGTGCTCTTAGGGTTAGAGCCGTTGTCCCAACGTGCAGTACACGCGATACCTTTCGCGGCCAGTTTCACAAGCTCGCTGTACGCTAGCCAGCGGTTATGACAGTTGTTGAGCTCAATTTTCAACGTCTTCTTACCGACCATTTTTTCAATCGCGTAATCCATTACCACAGGAAGGTGGCACGCTAAACTTGCCTTATGCAGGTCGACTTCAACCGTGTTACCACTAGTCACTTGAATATCAACTGGGCAGTCGTCCTCTAGACCGATAAAGTTGCTCGCATTATTAAAATGACGCACACCATCCAAGCCTACCATTTGCAAATCAGCCACCATGTTCGCTATCACATCGGCTTCACCACATGTACGACGCATCCCTAAAAAGGCTTTGTTGACGGCCGCGACCAATTCATTGTGAGAAACGATCATAGCGATTTACCTCCATGTTGAGCATTGATATGTGTAGGAACGTTATGTGAGCCAGCAAGCTCCGCTTCACTTGGTAAGACTGGGAATACCCACTCGTCTTGATGAATTTCGTCAAGCAACGGTGCGCCTTGGAAGAAGGTTACGCGAACCCAACGATCTGAGCGAGGATCAAACTTAGTTGCACCAAACATAGCCAGTTTGCAACGTAACAGATGCATCGGCAGCGACTCTTTATGAAGCACATTCATTTGAATGTCCCCCATCGCTTTGTTGCCCAGTGTCCATACGCGGCGAGCTATAGCACGATGCTGTGGCTGTTTTACTAAGAACTCGGCTAACGAGAGCTCCGGCGTAAACTGCAATAAAGCATGGTACAAACGATAAGCTTGACGACCGATATCTAACGGCAGTTCACGCTCTTCACCCAGCTCTTCACCTCGAACACCAAGTCTTGGCTCTTCTTTGTCTTGAGAGCGATACCAGAACCAGTAGTTGTTCTCAGCCTTAGTAAAGTCCGTTGTAATTGCCCAGCGGTACTTCTCTTCTAAGATCACTAACAGATCTTGTATCTTTTTACCGCTAGGAAGTGACAGTGCCTCGCTACAATTCATCTGCTCCTGATGGGCGTCCACTAATTCTGGGTACAATTCCATCAAGCATGAGATAAGGATTTCTTGGGCTTCCATACTCATGTGCTTAGATTGTTCAACTAACTGCGCCCATGTATCACATTGGCTGACAGACACTTCTAACGATTGCTCTGAGTGTTTCAACTCATCCACAGCAGCTTTGTTCAGCTCTTGCTGATTTTCATTGATGGTAACGACTTGTTCTAAATGACAAATCGCTTTTTTAACTAATGTACGTAGTGGCTTGATCAACGCCGTATCCGTGTGATTAGCCAACACGTCAGCTAATGCATGTTCACGGGTTGTCATCCATTGGTCGACAATACTTGGGTGGTTAATTAGGTATGGCGCCATGCCTAAACCAGTAGCATTACCCACACCTAGATAGCGTTGTAAGCCTCTGTGCAAGGTAATCGCTTGTTCACCGCCTTGTTGCTCTGCTAGGTAATGAACCCAGTCGAGACTAAATTCACGCAGCATGTATACCGCACACATCTGAGCACTGAACGACTGATTGAAATCTGGGTTCTTTTCTAAAATTTTGAAGTCAGCAATACCGAACTTACCATTACCATAAACCGCAGTCGTTCTCAGGATGTAGCCTACTTCCGCTAACTCTTTGGGCGTTGGTTGAACCCCTTTGGCCAAGTGGCTCACTATGTGTTCAAACACACGCACACTTTTGTTGGCGCGCGCCAGAACAAGCACATTGTTAGGGTTACGACCTGCTTCTTGTAGCGGTACATTCGCACGAAGTCTCTCAAGTAGAGCGACATCCACATCGCCAAGAACCAAAGCAAATGTTACGTCCCACTTTTCAGCAATTACACGGTCATTTCGTTCGTCGTCTGCAATCTCATCGCAGAACACAACCAAATGATAAACATGGTTTGGCGTCTGTAGCTTATAGATAGCATGACCATACCCTTGAGGGTCTAATTGCCACTCATGTTTAGTCACTTTCCATTGCTGTTGCGCCATTTTGCGAATCAAAGTTCTTACGAAGCTGATACGCGTTTGGTGCATAGCACCTAGCCTTTCCGGTGCCATGACGACCGTTGCGTCACGTAGTGCTGATTCAGTGTAGGTAGAACGATGTGCATCCATTTTGCTCACCACCTTTGTAGTTATAAGGGTTTTGCTAGCCATTCAGAACCGATCGTTGCTGTCTTTTGAAGCATTTATAGCGACAGTATGTTGGTTAGCTTTCACGTTTTAATCGTTATTGATGTTGTCGGGGCAAGCGAACTCGCCCCTTATTATTTGTCCTGACTAGATCTCTTGACCTAAATAGTTGCCGTCCGATGTATCTTCACCAGTACGGGTTTTCTCTTCCTTTCGGAATCTGGTATCAGCCTTATTTCAAAGGCTGATACCTTGTTTCTCTTTAATTTTTAGAGAGCGTTACCTCTACCGTTTCTTTACAGTTCCTGCTCTTCTACAAACTCTGCTTTTCTACAAACTCTTTTCTACAAACCTTGCTCTTTCGCCATCTTGATTGCGATTTGAGGCGCATTCCAAAGCGATGGCAGTAAGATTAAGGACACCGGGACCGCTGTGATTACGATGAAAGATTGCAGTGCTGAAATACCACCAGAGCCTAGAGAAATCAGAATCAACGCCGTTACGCCCATCATCACGCCCCAGAAAGTACGGATGATTGCATTCGGCTCTGTCTCACCACTGATTACAACACTGATGGTGTAAGTCATTGAGTCGCCAGTCGTTACGATGAAAATCGTGGTTAAGATCAGGAACAAGATAGAGATAAGCATCGGCATTGGTAATTGCTGAGTTACCGCTAGCAGAGCACCTGGTAAGTTAAAGCCTTCAAACGCTTTACTTACGCTGCCTGGATCTGCGATTTCGAACGCAAGGCCAGAGCCACCAACAATCGTGAACCAGAAACAAGTAACAAACGGTGCAACTAAGCTGATGGTTGAAACCAGTTGGCGAATACTACGACCGCGAGAGATACGTGCAATAAAGATTGCCATCATTGGGCCGTAACCTAGGAACCAACCCCAGAAGAATACTGTCCACCAGCTCAACCACCCCTCGTCACCACGGTATGTCGCCATCGGGATGAAGTTATCGATCATGCTGCCTACACCTTGAATGTAGCCGTTAAAAATAAAGTTTGTAGGGCCAAAGATCAGGATGTAGACCATCAATGCCATTGCAAGAATCACGTTGTAACGGCTTAGCATTTGCATTCCACGGTTAAGGCCGCTCAATGCCGATAATGTGTATAGAACGATAGCGAATAAGATGATGATCAGCTGCGTCGTGAAGCCATCAGGGATATCAAACAGTGCATTCAGTGCATAGCTCACTTGCAAGCCCAAGAAGCCGATAGGACCGATGGTGCCCGCCGCTACAGCGACAATACAACATGCATCAATCAAAGCGCCGGTGTGACCTTTCAGTGCACGTTCGCCTAATACTGGGTAAAGCAAAATACGCGGTTTAAGTGGCAAGCCTTTGTCGTAGTGAAGGTGCATAACCACGATAGACGTTAAGCTGCCGACGATTGCCCATGCTAGGAAACCCCAGTGCATGAAAGATTGTGATAACGCATTAACCGCGCCTTGCTGTGCGTTTTCTTGTGCACCGTACAATGGTGGTGGGCTAACGTAGTGAGCAATCGGTTCTGCTGCAGCCCAAAATACGCCGCCACCCGCAAGTAGCGTACAGAAGATGATCGCCATCCAACGGAAACCATCCATTTCAGGTTTAGCGATGCCGCCTAGGATAACCTTACCTGTTCGCCCTGCCGCCAGGCCAAGACCAATAAGAAAAGTCAGAAGAAGTAGCATTTGCCAGTAAGGACCGAATACTTTTACCGACCACGCAAAGCCCGTGTTAACCAGAGTTGATAACAGTTCGCCATCAAATAGGGCCAGTGTCACGAACAGAGCGATAAAACCGCCGCTGTACCAAAGTGCCGGGTTGGATAACCCTAATTTGTCTGAGGTAGATTCAGACTGGTTGGTGTTGCTTGTTGCATTACTTGCTGTGTGTGCTTGACCCGCATTTAAGCTTGAAGATTTCACGCTATTGGTTAAATCAGACATACTCTGACTCCAGAGGTTTCTTTGCAGCTGTCATAAAAATGATGACTACAAGGGTGTATTTAACACCTGCCCTATTATTTTTGTGTTGAGCAGGCTAATCCATGTTTGGGTTACCGCGTTGCGAAATAGACCGTTGTTCCTTTTGAATAGTGAATTTTGTTAAAGCAGTACTCGCTAAATGAACGTATTTAGAAGATTGCTCATTAGATGCTGACTAGTGAGAAAAACGACTTAACCTTGGCTTTGAGGCTCTAGGCCATCTTTCAAAAAGTTAAACCAGTTTTCTCCTAAGACTTGTCCAGCTTCAGACTCGCTAAAACCATGACGCATCAATCCGTTATAAATATTTTCCATACCCGAACTACCACAGAACCAAGGCAACGCATCAGGCCAACCTGAGTTATTCGCAGAGCCTTCGCCGTAGTCCATCGCTTTAGACCAACGACCATTTCTCATCCATTCAAGGACAGCTTGAGGCTGGTTTAAGCATAGGTCACTACCAATACCGAGGTGTTCGACGCCAACCATGTCAGCAGTGGTCGCAACCATCTGACAGAAGTCTTCCAAGGTACATTGGCTGCCGTTTGGTAGGTGGAATGGGTATAAGCTGAATCCGATTAAGCCACCGCGTGCAGTGAGCGCTTTAATCACATCGTTTGATTTGTTACGAAGTGCATCATGAGCAAACGTCGGGTTCGCATGGCTGATACAAATAGGACGAGAAGACAAATCAATCGCTTCAAGTGTTGAGCGCTCGGCACTGTGAGACATATCGATGATCATGCCCACTCGGTTCATCTCTTCGATGGCTTGTTTACCAAAGCGAGTAATACCGGTGTCGTTCTTCTCGTAGCAACCCGTCGCCAATAAGCTCTGGTTGTTGTACGTCAGTTGCATGATCAAAAGACCCTGCTTGCGCATCACTTCGATAAGACCGATCTCATCATCGATTGGAGAACAGTTCTGAGCGCCTAAGAAAATACCGACTTTGCCAGTTGCTTTTGCAGTCTCAACATCAGCCATTGAGTGAATCGGCATGATAAGGTCTGCATTCTGCTCGAATCTTAAGTTCCATTCTGCAAAGCGAGATAAGGTTTCACGAGCTGTCTCGTGGTAAACCGCGGTAGCGTGAACTGCTGTAATGCCGCTCGCCTTTAGTGTTTGGAAATATTCTCTGTTCCAATTGCAGTATTGCAATCCATCTATAACAATCCGTTGCTGGTACATAACCACTCCTATTGAAAGCTCAGTGTTCTAGCTCGGTTTTGAAAACACGCTCAGGTAGCATGTTTTCAAAAATGGGTTAAATCACTTATCTAAGTTTGTTTTCTGTTTTGGTTTGAATGTTGGCCTGACTCTGTGAATCAGGCCAATTCTTATATAGAAAGCAGATTAGTAAGGACGCTGGTAAGCCGTCTTCACTACTGTGTAGAACTCTTTTGCGTATTGACCTTGCTCACGAGGACCGAAGCTAGACTCTTTACGACCGCCAAACGGTACGTGGTAGTCGGTACCAGCGGTTGGTAGGTTAACCATCACACAACCAGTTTGAGCTTGTTGTTTGAACAGTGCACTCGTACGTAGGCTTTGAGTGATGATGCCGCCAGTTAGGCCAAAGCGAGTATCGTTAGTTGTTGCAATCGCTTCGTCCAAGTCAGCCACTCGAATCACGCTTGCCATTGGTGCGAACACTTCTTCTTGGTTCACTTCCCAATCGTTCTTAGTGTTCAAGAACAACGTTGGAGACATATAGAAACCTTCGTGTTGCATGCTCAAGCGTTCGCCGCCGAATGCTAGCTCACCGCCACTTTGACGCGCTTTCTCAACCCAACCTAGGTTTGCTTCAAGCTGGTTTCCGTCAACAACTGGGCCCATGAAAACGCCTTCCTCCAATGCGTGACCCACTTTCAGCTCGCTCATACGTTTAATCAGTGCTTCAACGTACTGGTCGTGGATGCTATCCATAACAACAAGACGAGAAGACGCTGTACATTTTTGACCTGCACCAGAGAAAGAGCCTGCGATCGTTGCATCAACCGCAGTTTGGATATCTGCATCATCAGCGATAACCAGCGCGTTCTTACTGCCCATTTCCAGTTGGCAACGAACGAAGTTTGGTGCGGTAGCCGCTGCCACTTTACGACCCGTGTCAACAGAACCGGTAAAGCTCACACCGTTCACTTCTTTAGAGTTAATCAGTGCATCACCTACCGTTGAACCGCTACCCAATACAAGGTTAAACGTACCTGCAGGGATACCTTGGCGATGGATGATCTCAGTAAGCGCAACCGCACTTGCTGGTGTTAGGTTTGCTGGTTTCCAGATAACACTGTTACCGAAAGCCAATGCTGGAGCAATTTTCCAAGCTGCTGTTGCTGTCGGGAAGTTCCAAGGAGAGATAATGCCGATAACGCCTACCGCTTCGCGAGTCACTTCAACAGAAACACCCGGGCGTACAGAATCTGCGTTGTCACCAATTTGGCGAAGCACTTCAGCCGCAAAGTATTGGAAGAACTGACCTGCACGGTAAATCTCACCGCGACCTTCAGCAAAAGGCTTACCCTCTTCACGAGATAGCAAAGTGCCCAGCTCATCACAACGGGCAATCAGCTCATCACCAATCGCTTGAAGCACCGCTTGCTTGCGTTCAATCGGCGTTTTTTCCCACTTTGGTTGAGCGTGTTTCGCCGCTGAAATCGCTTGTTGAACTTGCTCAGCACTTGCTTGTGCAAAGTTACCGATGTTTTCAGAAATATCTGATGGGTTAATGTTCGCTACGGTGCTTACACCCGCTTGCCATTCGCCGCCAATGTAAAGTGCGTTTTCTGCTTGAACATTCTGTAAGTGAGTCATCATTCTGTCCTTGTAACGTTAGGTTGCGGTTGAGTCTGGCAACCATCGGATTAATTAATAAATTGTTAATTTATATAGAGAATAAGTATTGATTTTGTATCTAGACGTAAAACTATTCGCTTGTATCAGTAAAGATCTGCGTAGACAAACAGCTTTGATTGGCAAATTGCCTCAGTTCACAGTCCATTTATTCAGGTTGAGACGCCGATGCATAAACCACGAACTCAACCAACATCTCTTCTCTAGCTAGCCCTGCAACAACGACTGCTGCACGATTTGGATAAGGTGCGTTGAAGTATTCTCCGTATACGCTGTTTACCGTTTTCAGGTATTCACGGTCAGTCACGTAAATCAGAACCTGCAGCACAGAATCCATCGATTCGCCTGCACACTCCAAGGTATGAACAAGGTTGTTAAAAGTCTGACGCGTTTGCGCTTCAATACCGCCTTCTACTACTGCGCCCGTTTCATCAATTGGAATCTGAGCCGTGTATAGAGTGCCGTTATTAACGATTGCCCACTCTAGTGGTGCTTTTGAAGCAAAAAGAGCGGTTTTTACTGGGTGTTTTTTAGTTTGTGCGTTCACGATTTCATCCAACTTTGTAACAACTATGTTTCAAGATAGTTAAATACTGCACCTTGACGCCTGATAAATCTAACGGTAAATTTTGTGCATTTGATAAATAAAATCTATCACCTTACAAAAAGTAAGATATAGCAAGGGCTAGAGAGGGATCGAAGTCATGAGTATTAAGCTACAACAGTTAAAACATTTTGTTTTAGTGGTCGAAGAAGGTGGATTTCGTGCCGCCTCTCACCGAGCAAATCGCTCTCAAGCGGCACTGTCTACTTCAATAAAAGAGCTTGAGAAGATACTTGGTCAGCCACTGTTTGAAACAGGCAACAAATCTACACTGACACCTTTTGGTGAAATATGCCTACCAAAAATCATTCAATTCTTGAATGTTTACAAAGCATTAGACAACGACTTACGTGCAGCGGCGGCTGGGCAACAAGGAAGAGTTCGAATAGCGAGCGTGCCTTCGGTGGCAGCCAAATTGATCCCTAGCGTGTTAGGGGCCTTTTGTGAGCAATACCCGAATGTAGAAGTGAGTTTGATTGATGATAATGCGGCAGGTGTAGAAGCACGATTACTCTCTGGAGAAGTAGATGTCGCCCTAGGCAACACCTCCCATTTAGAAGAAGAGAGTATCGACTTCACCCCACTTCTTTCCGATCCTATCGGTGTGGTCTGCTTAAAGGACAACCCTATCGCCGCTCAACCTGAAGGGATCGAATGGCAAACTCTGTTAAAACAGCCCTTCATTCGTAACGGGACTTGCACCCTACTCGATCCAACACCTGCACGTATGCTCAGCGAACAAGCCCTGTATTCCGTAGAGAACATTACTTCTCTGTTTTCAGTGTTGGAACTAGGCATTGGGGTAACCACGCTGCCTAAGCTTGCTTTTCCAACCAATGAAACACGTTTAGTGTGGATTCCTTTGATCGACCCGCCGTTACAGCGACAAATTGGAATATTCCGACTGTCTGACCGTACTATCTCACCCCAAGCGCAAGCTTTTCATGACTTGTGTATTCAATATCTGAGCTATGAAGCTTCATAAACAAGGTTTAGCAAATGGCAGTGCTGCACTGCCATTTGTTGCTTCAAAATACGCTTTATCTGGCCGCATCAACCACTATCAACAAGCTCTTAAGTGGAGTTTGAACTTCATAAAAACGGTTTTAACACTCTCAATTCTTCCCCTTACCATCCAATCTAACCGGCCATAAATACCTCGATGAGTAACAAAAATGCGGATAACCATTGATGTAACACAGTTTTTCCACGCTTCATGAGTAATAAATAAAAAATATATATTTCTGCGTTAATAAACGCACGCCGCTCCCTATAAATAACCAAATAGTGATGAATTAACACATCTAGAGTCCGACTCTAACTCTGATGAAAAGTTAATTTAAGTGTCTGAAAAATATAAATTGATTACCTTAAACACACTTGGCTTGACCCTGATTTATTCGAGCAGTTATCAATAATTAAAGTTATCAGTAAATCATCTGAAATATTCATGATTATAGTGACAGAATTATTACTTTCATAAATGGAAAACACCCATTTCAAAAATGGAATTATTGATGTCGATATTTGTCGTTTTGATCACATAATTTTAGGCGTAGTTTATATTTTGTCGAAACGAGAGCGAATTAGTTTATATCGTTCTATTTCGTCAGGAGATATAAAACCAGTAAGATTATCTCTTTGTTAACAAGCAAAGTTTTATTAACAAGTAAATGCGAGTAGCAAGACATATTCAAACTGTGTTTTATATGAGCTTACACTGTTAAATATAAGGTTTTATTATGAGGCTTAATGGGATAAGTGGTGACATTCTTGTTGCTGCTAAAAGAGTTGTTCTCTGCCAAGTAGTATTAGCCGTCGGTGTAGTTTTATATGAAGTGTTTTTTGGTAATAAAGTAGATATGGAATCGTCGGCTTTGGGTATCGTTATTGCGATGCTACCTCCGCTGTTTGGTTTTATATATGCAAGCCTAAAGGTGCGCAAGAACCCTAATTATAGTTTACGTGACTTAATGCAAATGAGTCGTGTCGTGAAAATAACTTATACGTTCTTAATGTTTATCTTGGCGTTCCAGTTTTTCAAATTGGATAACCCAGTAATATTGTACGCATATATTCTCACTATGGTTGGGTACTTCTTAACACCATTTATTACTGCCTCTACAAGATCGGAGTACGTGTAGTATGGATCAAGTAACTACCGCTCACGAATACATAGAGCATCACTTAACCTTCTTAACTACAGGTGATGGTTTCTGGGCGTTCAACATCGACTCGATGTTGGTATCTTGGATTACGGGTTTACTGTTTATTGGAGCTTTTCGATACGTAGTGACTAAGGGCACCAGCGGTGTTCCAGGTCGATTTCAATGTTTTATCGAACTGATATTTGATTTTGTAAACAACCTAGTAAAAGAGATTTTTCAAGCGGAGGATAAATTAATAGGGCCACTGGCATTAACCACTTTTGTTTGGGTGTTGTTAATGAACGCGGTCGATTTATTACCAATAGATTTCATACCAGCATTAAGTCGTGCAATGGGTCTAGAACACTTTAGAGATCTACCAACGGCGGACGTAAATATTCCAATGTCGATGGCACTCGGTGTATTTATCTTACTGTTGACTTATACATTTAAAAATAAAGGATTGAAAGGCTTTATCAAAGAGCTTACTACGCAGCCATTTGATAACCCTCTTTTATACCCTGTTAACTTAGTTCTTGAATTAATAACATTAATTTCAAAACCTATATCACTAGGCTTACGATTATTTGGAAACATGTATGCAGGTGAGATGATATTTATTCTGATCGCATTAATGCCATGGTGGATGCAATGGGCACTGAGTGTTCCTTGGGCACTATTCCACATATTAATCGTATTCTTGCAAGCATTTATATTTATGGTACTGACCGTTGTTTATTTAGGTATGGCAACAGAAGAACACCACTAATTAATAACTAAAAAATTTAACTAACAAATTATTTATCGGAGATACAAATGGATATCGTAAGCGCAGTTTTATATGTAGCAGGTGCATTACTGATTGGTTTAGGTGCGGCAGGTGCAGCGTCAGGTATTGGTAATTTGGCAGGTAAATACCTTGAAGGTGTTGCTCGTCAACCAGACCTTACCCCAATGCTTCGTACTCAATTCTTCATCATGATGGGTCTTGTGGATGCAGTACCAATGATCGGTGTTGGTATCGGTCTATACATCATCTTCGCCGTGGCTTAATCAAAAAGCTTTGAAAAGATCGATTTGTAATTAATCAAGATTTAGCGAGGAAGGTATGAACTTAAATGCAAGCATGTTCGGGCAAGCAATCTCATTCGTGATTTTTGTTTGGCTATGCATGAAATATGTATGGCCCCCTCTCACCGCAATGTTAGACGAGCGCCAAAAAGAAATTGCTGATGGTTTACGCCATTCAGAGAATGCAGCGAAAGAGCTAGAACTAGCAAAATCCAATGGCGCACAACTGGTCGAAGATGCAAAACGCAACGTCACTGAACTGATTGAACAAGGCAAAAAACGCCGCAATGAAATCATCAGCTTAGCGCACGAAGAAGCCGAGCAAGAAAAAGCTCGCATCTTAGAGCAAGGCAGAGCCGAACTAGAGAGTGAGCGTCAAAAGTTACGTCGTGAACTTCAGGCAGACATGGCAGACGCTGTTATTCAAAGTGCACAGAAACTGATCAACAAAAACCTAGATTCAGAAACGAACCGAGCGTTAGTTGATCAACTCATTAGCGAACTGTAAGCGGAGGCAGTATGTCAGATTACACCAATATTGCTCATCCCTACGCCAAAGCCTCATTCGACTTTGCTTTGGGTGAAAACAAGTTACAAGAGTGGCACTCGATGCTTTCGATTCTTGTGGCAGTAACGGAAGAAGAGGCGATCGCTGATCAGATTATCTCAGCAGAAGGGGCAAGCGCCCAACAAACTGAACAGCTCGCCAATCTCATCATTCACGTTTGCCAAGGGTTGGTTGATGAACACGTTATCAACCTAATTCGAGTGTTGGCTGAGAATGGTCGCCTTTCCGTCGTAAAAGACTTGTTTAGCTTGTTCAGCGAGCTGAAGGACGAACATGAACGTGTAATTCCTGTCACTGTCACCAGCTCAGAATGCCTTACATCAGGTCAAGTTACCTCATTAACGGCTGCACTTGAGAAGAAATTAGAGCGTCAGGTTGAATTAGAACAGGTGATTGACGACTCACTGGTCGGTGGGATCGTCATCAAGGCGGGTGAAACCGTTATCGATGGTTCATTGAACACATCAATAAGCCGATTAGCTAATCAACTTCACGCGAGATAGGTAATAAAATGCAATTAAATTCAAATGAAATTAGTGATCTAATTAGAGAACGAATCTCGCAATTTAACGTGAGCACTGAAGCTCGCAACGAAGGCACTATCGTATCGGTTCGTGATGGCATCATCACCATCAACGGTCTTGCAGATGTGATGCAAGGCGAGATGATTGAACTACCTGGCGGCAAATACGCACTTGCACTTAACCTAGACACCCACTCTGTTGGTGCGGTGGTAATGGGCCCTTACATTGACCTTTCTGAAGGCATGAAAGTAAAAGGCACTGGGCGTATCTTGGAAGTACCTGTAGGTAACGGGCTTCTGGGCCGTGTAGTAAATACCCTAGGTGAGCCGATTGATGGTAAAGGTCCCGTAAGTTGTGACCGTCTTGACCCAGTAGAAGTGATTGCCCCTGGTGTAATTGAACGTAAGTCTGTAGACCAGCCAATTCAGACTGGCTACAAAGCGGTAGATACCATGGTGCCTATCGGTCGTGGTCAACGTGAACTGATCAT
The DNA here is from genome assembly GCF_013114525.1 of Vibrio sp. T3Y01. Taxonomy (NCBI): domain Bacteria; kingdom Pseudomonadati; phylum Pseudomonadota; class Gammaproteobacteria; order Vibrionales; family Vibrionaceae; genus Vibrio; species Vibrio sp. T3Y01. Next base: position 237,115 of record NZ_VTXJ01000006.1, read on the forward strand.
TGGTGACCGTCAGACAGGTAAAACGGCACTAGCAATCGATGCCATCATCAACCAAAAAGATTCAGGCATTAAATGTGTGTATGTGGCGATTGGTCAAAAAGCGTCAACCATCGCTAACGTGGTTCGCAAGCTCGAAGAGCACGACGCACTTAAAAACACCATCGTGGTTGTCGCATCAGCATCAGAATCAGCAGCGCTTCAATACCTAGCACCCTACGCGGGTTGCACCATGGGCGAATACTTCCGTGACCGTGGTGAAGATGCACTGATCATCTACGATGACCTATCCAAACAAGCAGTCGCATACCGCCAAATCTCATTGCTACTTAAACGCCCACCGGGTCGTGAAGCCTTCCCTGGCGACGTATTCTACCTTCACTCACGCCTGCTAGAACGCGCAGCACGAGTCAATGCAGAGTATGTAGAGAAGTTCACTAACGGTGAAGTGAAAGGCCAAACAGGCTCATTAACCGCGCTTCCTATCATTGAAACTCAAGCGGGTGACGTATCGGCATTCGTACCAACCAACGTAATCTCGATTACCGACGGTCAGGTTTTCCTACAGACTCAGCTATTTAACGCAGGCTTACGTCCAGCCGTTGACCCAGGCATCTCGGTATCTCGTGTGGGTGGTGCTGCCCAGTGCAAGATCATCAAGAAGCTATCTGGCGGTATCCGTACTTCGCTGGCTCAATACCGTGAATTGGCGGCATTCGCTCAGTTCTCTTCTGATCTGGATGAGATGACGCGCAAGCAACTTGACCATGGTGAGCGTGTGACTGAACTGATGAAGCAAAAGCAGTACTCCCCTATGTCGGTTGCAGATCAAGCTACTGTGATTTACGCGGCTGAAAAAGGCTACTTAGCCGACGTTGAGCTAAACAACCTAGCCCGCTTCGAAGAAGAGCTGATCGCGTACGCCAAAGCTCAAAACCCAGCGCTGATCGACAAGATTAACGCGACAGGTGATTACAACGACGAAATCGATAGCGCTCTTAAAGAGATTCTAGAAGGTTTTGTTGGGATGAAAGCTTGGTAAGTGCTCCGGTTTGTTAGCTGGAAACAAAAACAAATAGGAGCAGATTATGGCAAGTACTAAAGAAATTCGCACCAAGATAGCCAGTGTTAGTAACACTCAGAAAATCACAAGTGCAATGGAAATGGTCGCGGCAAGTAAGATGCGTAAGGTTCAAGACAACATGACGCAGACGCGACCATATGCCGAAAACATGCGTAAGGTTATCTCCCATGTTGCATCAGGGTCGCTGGAATACCAGCACCCTTACCTTCAACAGCGTGAACCTAAGCGCGTGGCTTACATCATTATTTCGTCTGACCGCGGCTTATGTGGTGGCTTGAACTCCAACTTGTTCAAGAAAGTGCTGGAAGAAATGGAGCAATGGAGTGCTAAAGGCGTTGAGGTAGAAACCACCTTAATTGGTTCAAAAGCTATCTCATTTTTCCAACGCGGCGGCAATGTTATCGCACAAACCTCAGGCCTAGGTGACGCACCAAAGTTAGAAGACATCTTAGGTACGGTTAACGCGATGCTTGGTCACTATGACGAAGGCAAAATCGACAGCTTGTACTTAGTCTACAACCAGTTCGTTAACACCATGGTTCAGGCTCCAACGACTTTACAGCTTCTACCCCACCCTTCTGACTCAGAGGCAGACGGTGAAGCCAAGAAAGCGCGTCGTTGGGACTACATCTATGAACAAGCGCCAAGAGACATACTCTCTGAACTGTTACACCGATACATCGAATCTCAAGTGTATCAAGGCATCGTTGAGAGCATCGCCTGTGAGCAAGCTGCACGAATGGTAGCCATGAAAGCCGCTACCGACAACGCTGGTCAGCTCATCGATGATTTGCAGTTGGTGTACAACAAGGCACGACAAGCTGCCATTACCCAAGAACTGAGTGAAATCGTCTCAGGTGCTCAAGCTGTCTAAGGGCAGGAAGAGCGGGTCAGAATAGAATTTGAGGAATTACACATGAGTGTTGGAAAAATAGTAAAAGTGATCGGCGCGGTGGTCGACGTCGAGTTTAGCGGCAATAACAGCCCACGCGTTTATGATGCATTGAAAGTCACTAGCGACGAAGCAAGCTCGCTGGTATTAGAAGTTCAACAGCAACTCGGCGGCAACATTGTTCGCTGTATTGCGATGGGTACATCAGACGGCTTACGTCGTGGCCTAACTGTTGAAAACACAGGTTCTCCAATCACAGTTCCAGTCGGTGAAGAAACACTAGGCCGTATCATGAACGTGCTTGGCCAACCTATCGATGAATGTGGCGAAATCGGCCAAAAAGAGAACTACGAGATCCACCGCGAAGCCCCTTCTTATGAAGAACAAGCTAACAGCACTGAATTGCTTGAGACAGGTGTTAAGGTTATCGACCTTATCTGTCCATTCGCTAAGGGTGGTAAAATTGGTCTGTTTGGTGGTGCCGGTGTAGGTAAAACCGTCAACATGATGGAGCTTATCAACAACATCGCCAAAGCTCACTCAGGTTTGTCTGTATTTACCGGTGTAGGTGAACGTACTCGTGAAGGTAACGACTTCTACTACGAAATGAAAGAAGCCGGCGTACTAGACAAAGTTGCCATGGTTTACGGCCAAATGAACGAGCCACCGGGTAACCGTCTACGTGTTGCGCTTACTGGCCTAACTATGGCTGAACGCTTCCGTGATGAAGGCCGTGACGTACTCTTATTCATCGATAACATCTACCGTTACACGCTTGCAGGGACAGAAGTATCTGCGCTATTAGGTCGTATGCCTTCAGCGGTAGGTTACCAGCCAACATTGGCGGAAGAGATGGGTGTACTTCAAGAGCGCATCACGTCAACAAAACAGGGCTCTATCACCTCTATCCAAGCAGTATACGTACCTGCGGATGACTTGACTGACCCATCGCCAGCAACAACCTTTGCTCACTTAGATGCGACCGTTGTACTGTCTCGTAACATCGCGGCACTGGGTTTATACCCTGCGATTGACCCGTTAGATTCAACGTCACGTCAATTGGATCCGCTGATCGTAGGCCAAGAGCACTACGACATTGCACAAACGGTTCAAACCACGCTGCAACGCTACAAAGAGCTAAAAGACATCATCGCGATTCTTGGTATGGATGAGCTTTCTACAGAAGATAAGCAGGTCGTATCTCGCGCTCGTAAGATTGAACGTTTCTTAACTCAGCCTTACCACGTAGCGGAAGTCTTTACCGGTCAGAAAGGTGTGTTTGTACCACTCAGCGAAACGCTAAGAGGCTTCAAAGGTCTATTAAATGGTGAATACGACGACATTCCAGAGCAAGCATTCTTGTACTGTGGCTCTATCGACGAAGTGCTTGAAAAAGCGAAATCACTCTAACAGGTAGGTGCATCATGGCTATTGGAATTACAGACAATACATTTCAACTTAATATCGTAAGTGCGGAAGGTACGCTGTTTTCAGGGCCGGCATATGCCCTAGCCGTTTCTGGAGCAGATGGTGAACTCGGGATTCGTCCCGGTCACTCCCCGCTTCTTAGCAAAATAAAACCGGGCGTGACGGTGTTTGTCACCGACCCAAAAGCAGAAGATGAAGTACTTTATGTGTCTGGTGGAATGATTGAAGTTCAACCGGATGTGGTAACGGTTTTGGCCGATACCGCTTTGCACGCAAAAGACATTGACCGCGCTCGCGCTGAAGAAGCTAAACACGCTGCTCTAGAAAACATCAATAAGGGCAACGTAGACGTTAACTTCGCACAAGCTCAGCTTGAACTAGCAAAAGCGATTGCTCAACTTAGAGCTGCGGATCTTACTTCGTCTCGCACTCGCCACTAAACATAGGCAATTGCTTATCCCAGTGTAGATAGTCTCCCCACTTAAAAACGATTTAAGTGGGGAGACTAAATTAAGAGCTAAAGACCGATCCCTTCCCCACTTCCCCATTAATCACTCGCTTGATTCACTCACTTTCTCCACCAGCAACTTCAACATTATTTCTCTGCAAAACGCGCTTGGTGTGGGTCCAGTTCATGTCCGAGCGGCTGCGTCAGTGAATGATAAAGCTCAGGCTTGCGACCACGAATCCAACGTCTCCCGGTGCACATCTCTAACTCTTGCGCTTTCAAATCCGCAACCACCATATCGTCATCAACGCTGTCCGTCTCTGTGATGATCTCCCCATAAGGGCTTAGGATCATCGCATTGCCCGTTCTTACTTCATCCATATCAACGCCAACACCGTTACTGAACACCACAAACATGCCATTATCATGCGCTCTTGCCGGTAACCAACGCATTAGCCATTCGCGCCCATTCTTGCCCTGCATTTCAGCACGAATCGCCTCTGTGTTTTCATCTCGGTTTAACCATAAATCTGGGTCAATTCGCTTCATCGCATTGGGGCTACGCGAGTGGCAACCGCCCGTTTGATGTGGTGCAATCAATATATCGGCACCTTTCAAAGCGGTAATTCGAACGTTCTCAACCAAGTTATTATCCCAACAAATCAAGATCCCGACTTTGCAACCGTGGGGCGTATCGAACACCGTGTATTGATCGCCGCTGCTCATATATGGGCTTACGAACGTGTGCAATTTGCGATGTTTCTGTACCTCACCATTTGGCATCGCGAACACATACGTATTGTATAACTCACCATCAATACCCTGCTCTATCAAGCCCGCACCAACACTCATTCCAAATCGTGTTGCTAGTGCAACCAGCTGTTGAGTGGATTCACCGCTCGGTACTGGCTCCGCGAGGGCTTCTATTTCGTCTCGCGACAAAGCAGACACATGCCAGTAGCCAGTAATACACATCTCTGGGAAGCTGATGATCTCGACACCACTGTCCGCCGCTTGTTGAACGTAATGCTCAATCACCGATAAGTTGTACGCCTTGTCGCCGGCATGATGGTTAAACTGAACCGATGCTACTTTGATGTCTCTTTTCATGATTCGTCCTCAAATTTTCGCTTTATCCGATTTGGTATGGAGCCAGTATAAAAAATCGCTTCAATTCCATATAATGAAAGATATTCGCAGTTCAATGAGCACTTGGAATGGAATTTGATTTACTGAAGGCATTTTGTCAGCTGGCTAAGTCGGGAAATTATCGTTTGGCTTCAGAGCAGCTCTACATTACTCAATCGGCACTCACCAAAAAGATTCAGCGGCTTGAATCCAATATTGGGGCGAGCCTGTTCTCCCGCGGCAGAAATGGCGCAGAGCTGACGCATGCGGGCAAAACCTTACTGGCAGAAGCCCAACGCTTGGTCGATTCAATGCAAGCCTTTCAGCAGCTTTCTGGCTCGGTGGTCAATGGGACAGAGGGGCATTTAAACATTGGATTTGGCGTGTCTACTTATCATGAGGCACCTAAGCTTATTGCGGCTTACAAACAGCAATATCCAGAGGTTCACGTCACCTTAAATGACACCCCTTCTAAGCAGCAAAAAGATGAGCTGTTGAGCCACGAACTCGATATCAGCTTCAATCGTATCCCCGATTCATCCGTTCTAAACAGCCTAACGCTTTTCGATGATTCCCTTGTGATTGCCATTCACAAAGATCTTCTCAAGCAAGCGCCAAACAAAGCTCTGATTATCTCTGAGTTAGCGAAATGGCCTTACCTAAAGCTCGCCCAACATCGTGGACCCGGACTAGACAAACAGATCCAGCAATATTGCATCGCCAATAATATCGAGCTATCAAAGACACAAGAAGCTGACGATATTCTTACCTTGCTAGCCTTAGTATCGGCCAATATTGGCTTTACCATAGTACCGAGCAGCGCACAGCAGATAAGCAACACCAAAGTTGAATTCATTGCATTACAAGGTGAACATGCCACTTGGCCTGTCGGATTGATATGGAATGGAGAGAGTGAGAACCCACTCAGGGATAGGTTTGTAGATTTTGTGGCGAAGCAAAGCGAAATTGATGCCAAACGCTGAATTTCAAACAAAAAAGGCTCACTATCAGAGTGAGCCTTTTAGTATCTGGCAACGCTAAAGACACATTTAGCGCTGCTAATAAGCTATAAAAGAGTTTCAGACCAGCAGTTTAAAGCTGTAAATTAGAAGAACTCAATCGAATTACGGCCGCTTTTGTCGTCACGTGTTGGCTTTGGCGTGTCCGCTTTCTTTTTCGGCTTGTTTTCTTTCTTCTTCTCTTTTTTCTGTTTCTTAGGTTCAGCTTTAGCGCTTAGCATATCTGCAGTGCTGCGCTGTGATTCTTTCTTGCTTGAACCCTTTTTAGACTGGCCTTTTTTCGACTTGTTGTCTTTCTTAGCCGCTTCTTTTTTCTTTGGTTTATCTTCTACTTCTTGTACTGGCTGGTCACAGCACACTACATAGTATTCTTGGTTAAACTCAAAGAAGTCACCATCGTACATTTTACGGCGCTTACGTGTTTCCAGCTCGCCATTCACCGCAACGTAGCCTTCAGAGATGACATGCTTGGCTTCGCCACCGCCACTCACTATGTTCGCGATCTTGAACACCTTGTAAAGCTCAATTGGCTGAGATGATACATCGACACCAATCGCCTCGATTTCAATCTCTTCGCCTTCTTCGCCGTGCTCGTAACCTTCGTAGTCAGCGTCTTCGTAATGTTCTTGGTCCATAGTGACCTCTACCTAAAATATGTACTTCTGAAATATTGGGCGCAGTGTAATCGTAAAACCACTAAATGACCATGTTGAATTCAACCTGATCGCCCTTGTTATAAAGAATAGTGCCTCTATTGGCGACTTACACGCCACCCACGTTCGAGAGGCTCACCAACTGTTTGGTGTATTCGTGTTGAGGAGCGCTAAACAGCGTCTCGGTGTCACCCTTCTCAATCACCTCACCCGCTTTCATCACTATGGTGTAATGGCATAGGGATTTGACGACGTTCAGGTCGTGACTGATGAACAGGTACGTAAGATCGTACTTTTCTTGTAGTGACTTCAGCAGATCCAGCACTTGCGCTTGAACGGTTCTGTCGAGTGAAGATGTAGGCTCATCTAACAAAATAAACTCTGGCTTCAGAATCAGTGCTCGCGCAATCGCAATGCGCTGTCTTTGACCGCCCGAAAATTCATTTGGGTAACGGTGACGTGTTTCAGGGTCAAGGTCGACCTCTTTCATCACGTCACAGATACGTTGATCCAATTCGGTCTCATCCAGCTGTTGATGAACTCGTAAGCCTTCACCAATCACTTGTGCCACCGACATTCTTGGGTTCAACGCTGAGAATGGGTCTTGAAAGACGACTTGCATTCGGCTTCGAAATGGTAGCATCTGCTGGCGGTTTAGCCCTTGAAGCTGCTCGCTTTCATAAGTGATCGAACCTTCACTCTCCACCAGCTTTAATATCGCCATACCTGTAGTCGACTTACCCGAACCACTCTCGCCCACTAAGCCAATTGAGTGCCCTTTCTTAAGGGTGAATTCCATATCAGTGACCGCTTTTATATGCGAAATAGTACGCTTAAATAGGCCACCCGTGATCGGGAACCAAACTCGAAGTTGATCTACATCGAGTAGCGGTTTGCTGTCGGGTGACACAGGCACAGGCAAGCCTTTCGGGTCTGAATTGATTAGCTTTTGTGTGTAAGGGTGAGCTGGCGCATTAAACAGTGTCTGGCAGTCGTTGCTTTCGACAAGACGACCATCTTTCATTACCGCTACTCTGTCGGCAATCTTACGAACAATACTCAAATCATGGGTGATAAACAGCATCGCCATGCCAAGCTCTTGCTGCAGGTCTTTTAGCAGGTCAAGGATCTGCGCTTGCACCGACACATCCAGTGCAGTCGTTGGCTCGTCAGCAATAAGCAGCTCTGGCTCATTAATCAGTGCCATCGCGATCATCACACGCTGACGCTCACCTCCAGATAACTCATGCGGATAGGCTAATATTTTTTGCTCTGGATGACGGATACCTACTTTAGAAAGCCATTCTATCGCCAAGGCTTGCGCTTTATTGGTGCGCATACCGCGGTGAATAGCGAGGGTTTCAACCAACTGCTTGCCGATTCGATGAAGCGGATTCAGTGACACCATCGGCTCTTGGAAGATCATCCCGATGCGACCACCACGAATACCGCGCAGTTGCCTCTCAGAACAACTCAAGATGTCGCTACCAGAGAAGTTAATCTTTCCGCTCAAGTAATGCGACGAGCCTTTAGGCAGTAGCTTTAAGATCGAGTTAGCCGTCACCGATTTACCCGAGCCACTCTCTCCCACCAGCGCCAGTGTTTCCCCTTTGTATATCTCGAGCGAAACATCGTGTGTTACCTGCTCTATCGCCTTCTTTCTTCCAAAACCCACAGACAGTTTATCTATGGTTAGAACTGGAGAAGCAGGAGCTGTATTTGAAGTCATAACCTATCCTTACTTCTGTTGGTGTGGGTCGAAGGCATCACGTACCGCTTCACCGACGAAGACAAGTAACGTAAGCATCAAAGAAAGTACAACGAATGCGGAAATACCAAGCCAAGGCGCTTGTAAGTTGGCTTTACCTTGCGCCAGAAGCTCGCCTAACGAAGGCGAACCCGCAGGAAGGCCAAAGCCCAAGAAATCTAACGACGTCAGCGTGGTCACCGAACCAGACAAGATAAACGGCATCATAGTTAGGGACGCAACCATAGCGTTCGGCAACATGTGACGAAGCATAATGCGTTTATCATCCACGCCCATCGCTTGTGCCGCACGTACATAGTCGAAGTTACGACAACGTAAGAACTCTGCGCGAACAATACCCACCAGACTCATCCAACTGAACAGCACCATAATCCCCAGCAACCACCAGAAATTCGGCTCAATGAAACTCGACAAGATAATTAGCAAGAACAAGGTCGGCATTCCAGACCACACCTCAATGAAACGTTGCCCAAACAGGTCAACCCAACCGCCGTAATAACCTTGTGTCGCCCCAACGACCACACCAATGACACTTGAAACAATCGTCAGAACAAAACCAAAGAGTACCGAGATACGAAAGCCGTAAATAATTCTAGCCAACACATCTCGCCCTTTGTCATCTGTCCCTAACCAGTTAACCGAGTCAGGCTCCGATGGTACCGCGCCTGCGATATCAAAGTTGATAGTGTCGTAGCTAAAAGGAATGATAGGCCATACGATATAGCCACTCTCTTCAATGAGGTCGATTACATACGGGTCTTTATAGTCGGCTTCGGTTTCAAACTCCCCACCGAATTCTGTCTCTGCGTATTCATTAATGACAGGCACAAACCATTGATTGTCATAAGAAACCAATAATGGCTTATCGTTCGCGATGATCTCAGCGAACAGGCTCAAGCCAAACAAGATGGTAAATATCCAAAGGGAGATAAAACCACGCTTATTTGCTTTAAAACGTAACCAACGAGCTTCAGCTAAAGGGTTGTTAAACATTTATTATCAATACCTTGTTATTCGTTCGCCATTAACGCGCTTCAAAATCAATTCGAGGATCAACCCAGGTATAAGTCAGGTCGGAGATAATGCTCAGAACCAAGCCTAATAAGGTCATGATATAGAGAGAACTGAACACCACGGGATAGTCACGTTGAATGGTCGACTCAAAGCCAAGTAAACCAATGCCTTCAAGTGAAAACATCACTTCAATCAACATAGAACCCGTGAAGAAAATACTAATAAATGCGCTTGGGAAACCGGCAATAATGATCAACATTGCGTTACGGAAAACGTGCTTGTAGAGAATACTGTTCTCGTCCAAACCTTTCGCTCGTGCCGTTACCACATATTGCTTGTTAATTTCATCAAGGAAGGAGTTTTTGGTCAGCATGCTGAGCGTGGCAAAACCACCGATCACCATGGCGAAAATAGGCAAAGCTAAATGCCAGAAGTAATCACCGATTTGCTGATACCAATTGAGTTGGTCGAAGTTACTCGATACTAACCCTCGCAAAGGGAACCAACTGAAGTAGTTACCGCTGGCAAACAAGATAATCAGAATGATAGCAAACAAGAAGCCAGGGACCGCATAACCGACAATCACCACCGCGCTCGACCAAATATCAAAACGAGAGCCGTGGTGTATCGCCTTCATAATGCCCAGAGGTATCGAAATCACGTAAATGATTAACGTACTCCAAAGCCCCAGAGAAATAGATACAGGCAAGCGCTCGATGATTAAATCGATAACATTACCGCCCTTAAACAGGCTTTCACCAAAGTTAAAAGTCGCGTAGTTTTTCAACATCTCAAAGTAACGAACGTGAATCGGCTTATCAAAACCAAACTGCTTTTTGATCTCTTCAACCACTTCCGGATCCAGCCCACGTGAGCCTTTATAGCCACTGGCAGACGCTTGATCACTCTCGCTTAAATCAACCTCTTGTCCACCACCAGAAAAGCGCTCCATAATACCAGAGTTATGCCCTTCTAATTGCGCCACAGCCTGCTCTACAGGCCCGCCTGGCGCAATCTGAATGATGAAAAAGTTAATCGTGATGATCGCCCACAGCGTGGGGATCACCAACAACAAACGTCGAAATATATACGCAGCCATGCTAACTAACTCCTAGCGACGTTTCTCAGGAAGCAATGCCGCCTTCTCTTCTGAAATCCACCATGTATCGATACCTAAATCGTATTTAGGCAGCACATCCGGACGCTCAAACTTGTCCCACATTGCCACGCGATATTCGCCAACGTGCCATTGAGGAATGTTGTAGAAGTTCCACTGCAACACACGGTCAAGAGAGCGACCTAGCGTAAGGAGCTTTTCTGGGTTCTGTTGGTTGCGTGCGATTTCTTCAGTTAACGCATCCACCACAGGATCCATTACACCTGCTGTATTGTAAGTAGAATCAATGTAGTTAGAGTTCCAAACAATCATTAAGTTCGGGCTTGGATAAGGGTTTGGCGAAAACGATGAAGAGACCATGTCGAAATCTCGATCACGCAGACGCTTGATGTATTGCGTGGTATCGACCGTACGGATCTTCATTTCGATACCCATTCGCTTGAGGTTCTTTTGAACAGGTGTAGCAATACGCTCCGTCGTTGGGCTGTAAATCAACAACTCAAACGACATTGGCTTGCCAGTCTTTTCGTTTGTCATTACTTTGTCTTTCAGCACCCAACCCGCTTCCTTCAGCAGTTTGAATGCCGTGCGCATTTGGCTGCGAATACGGCCACTGCCATCGGTAACTGGCGGTTGGTATTCTTCCGTAAACACTCGCGGTGGGATCTGGTCTTTGTACTGAGACAGCAACGCCACTTCGTCTTCACTTGGTAAGCCTTTCGCTTCATAGTCAGTGTTTTGGAAGTAACTACGAGTACGTTTGTACTGGCCGTAGAACATGTTCTTATTCATCCACTCAAAGTCCATCGCGTACGTTAACGCTTCACGAACTTTAGGATCTGAGAACACCGGAGATTGAATATTGTAGACAAAGCCTTGGGTCGACTCTGGCTTCTCGTGATTGATCTCTTCTTTGACGATATAGCCTTTGTCAAAGTTTGCGCCTGTGTAAGAGTTAGCCCAGAACTTGGCTGAGTTCTCTGTTCGTAGATCAAACTCCCCTGCTTTAAAGGCTTCTAACATCACGGTGTCATCACGATAGTAATCGTACTGCACTTCCTTAAAGTTATTGCGACCCACGTTAACGGGCAAATCTGCAGCCCAATAGTTTTCATCAAGGCCGTAGGTAACACTTTGACCCGACTTATAACTGATGATCTTATAAGGACCGCTGCCTACTGGCGGTTCACTTAGCGGCTCAGAGAGTTTTCTGTCTTTCCAAAAGTGCTTTGGTAACACGCGAGTGCTTTGAGCAAAGCTAAACAACTTCTCACGGTTAGGATTATTCATCTCGATACGAACAACCAAGTCAGAAACCGCAGTAACGGATTCGATGTCTTTGTAGTACACACGATATTGAGGCACACCTTCTGTCGAAAATTTCATGAAGGTAAACGCCACATCATGGGCTGTGATGGGCTGACCATCATGGAATTTAGCATTCGGGTTGATATCGATTTCCATCCAAGAGAAATCACTCGCATAACGAACTTTGGAAGCAATCAATGGATAGTAGGCATCAATTTCATCACTCGGTGAAAACATCAAAGTATCGTAAATTTCACCGGAATAACTAGCGGCAACACCGCGGGAGCCGAATCGATTAAAGCTATCGTAGGTACCAATGCTGCCGTAGGTCACTTTGCCGAATTTAGGCGCATTCGGATTAACATAATCGAAGTGAGTAAAGTTGGCTGGGTATTTTGCTTCACCAAAACCAACCAGTTGTGTGGTTTCAATAACAGTGACAGCGGGAGTGGATTCGGTATCGGATGCGTAAGTAACGGAGGGTTGTAGAGCAATAAGCGGCAGCATAACTGCACATGAGGCTAACTTTAACCTGAAAAACTGAGTGCGCTGCGAGGCCTTGCGTCGAAGATCTGTTCCCATTTGACTCTCCCTTCAAATGTCATGAATTCAATATTCAGCTTGATTTGTCGGCTTTGAATGCATGCCGTTAAAACAAGTATAGAATCAAATCTAACATCATGTAATAACTAATAAAACCATCAGCACCATAAGTCTTACGCTTTATTTACAAATTACTCGGGACTGTTCTAAGAAATGTCACGCGCTAGCGCTATGGCTGAACCTGTGGCTAGCGCGTGATTGTGTAGGATTACTGCACTATTAACTACTGCACCAGATACGTGTCAAAGATAAGTTGACCCACTTCATTAATCACCTTGTCACGTTGTTGGAGAGTGAATTCAGTTTCTGTGAGAGAGACGCTGATGATCAACGGAGCTCGATGTTCACTCCACACAATAGCCGTGATTGCGCGAGAACCATAAGCGCCCGCCCCTGATCTATCCGCAATATTCCAACCACTAGGCAAGATAGAACGAAACATTCCGTCAGACACTTTATTGTCCATCATCCAGCCTTTTAACGTCGCTTTAGACGCTTGTGACAACGTATCGCCATACATCAACTCATTCAACGTCATCACAATACTATTCGGTGTTGTGGTATCGCGAGCATCACCAGGTCGAGCATGATTCAATTCTGGCTCCAAATGATCAAGGCGAGTATTGCTGTCTCTAATAGAACGCAGGAACTGAGTTAAGCCATTGGGTCCATCTATTCCACCTAGCACAATATTTGCGGCGGTATTGTCACTCATCGTCATGGTTGCGCTACACGCATCTCTAAGTGAAATACCTTTACCGACTAGCTCTTTAGTCACTGGAGACCAAACAATGAGGTCTTCAGACTTAATGTTGACCTTTGAGTCCAAATCTAGCCCTTTATTTTCAGCATCATAAAGAAGGTTCGCACAAGCCAGAGTTTTGAAGGTACTCATCATCGGGAAACGTTCGTCGCCCTTGTAGCTCCACGCTTTCTTGGTCGCAGAATCATAGACAGCCACACCAATGCGTACCGAAACACGAGATTCAATTTGCTCAATCGATTCAGGCTTAAGGGATTGACTCAATGACGATGCAGAGAAAAAGGCGCTCAACAATACAAGAGCGAGAGAGGTATATTTTTTCATAGTGAAACCATAAGAAAACGACCGATTGATCGTAGAGAAAATTAAACTCGATACCTTAACCGCATCGAATGGAGAGAATCTAAGCAGAAAGCGACGACCTTCGCTAGATCAAATGAAAATAACTGACTAAATACGAACAATATCTCCATATTTTAGATATCCTTAAAAGAGTGATTTCAATAGGATTCAACCTTGAACAAACCAAACCAAGTAACCTTCTCGACGTTCAACCTTTTGAACTACCTTGAGCCGCCGAATGCTTATTATGATTTTGAGAACATCTACAGCCTCGATGAATGGCAAAAGAAACAGCATTGGATTGCTGAAGCGATTCGTTCAACAGGTTGCGATGTGATTGGCTTTCAAGAGATCTTCAGCCCAGAATCTTTACAGCAGCTAATGAATGAACTGGGTTACCCCTACTTTGCCGTGGTCGATAGTGCACACGTTGAAGATGATTATCTATACACCTCCCCTGTAGTAGGTATTGCTTCCCGTTACCCGATTGAAAATGTCCAGCCAGTCACACCGGATTCGAGCTTACTTGCCGCCTTTAACCTTGGTGACAATTTTTCATTCAACCGAACACCTGTTCACGCCACCATTGAACTGCCTCACTTAGGCTCAACCGATTGTTATGTCGTGCACTTTAAGTCACAACGCCCAACAGAGCCCAAAGTCGAGCCGATAAAAACCAGCGGCCGTTCAGAAGAACAAAAGCCACAAAGCGATACACTGATTAAACTTCACCAGGAACAACTAGGCTCTTGGCTATCGAGTGTTCAACGCGGCCTAGAAGCTCAACTGCTACACCAATACATTACCAATCAACGCTACCTAACCGACCAACCCGTTGTGTTGATGGGCGACTTCAACAAGCCTCTATTCAACGATGAGTTCAAAGGGCTGTTGAGCTATTCGTTGAATCGAGATGAAACCAGCCAACATTGGCTTTCTCACTTTAGATTGAGAGACAGTTGGGATCTCTACCATCAATTACACGAAGAAGACTTACTTGGACAACGTAAACCGACACACTATTACGGCGCATCAGGCTCTGTCTTGGACTACATTTTGATGTCGAACGAATTTGACTGCCAGAACTCTTCGAGTTTAATGGAGATATCAAACTATACCGTGCTCGATCACCATCTAATTAACCCAAGCTTCGAACACGACCAATTCAGTACCGATCACGCTGTCGTTTCCGTCACCGCTCATATCCGCGAGGCCTAACGCTAGACATAAAATAGCCGCAGTCAAACACTGCGGCTTTTTAGCCTAGCCAAACGGGTTTAGCCAACCGACGCCCCATTTAGAAATGGACTCGCTTTTGGAAATAGACTTTCTTTTAGGCAAAACAGAATAGATTAAAAGGTGTACATCGCGCCTAAGTAGAAAGAGTCCAAGATCACTGTCTTTTTATAAGTCTTATTTGTTTCCACAGACCAGCCTTTAAACCTTCTCTCATGTATTTCTGCATCAAACACATCAGCTTCGTATCCTAAACGCATACTGAAAGCAGGCGCTTTTGGTGGCGTGAACTCTAGGCCAAGACCAACACGAACCCCTGTATCAGCATCCGCTTTCAGCTCAGAAAGAGATGGCTTTCTAGTCTTTAAGTTCAAGTCAACGTGTGATAGCCCAATAATCCCGAATGGGCGCAAGCCGTTTGCAAATGTGTAACCCAAATTAGCCCCAATAGAAGTCACTTTTGGCTTCCAGCTAAAATTGTACTCACGAGCAAAATTCATATATGGGTTATGCGCCTCGATTTCGCCATAATCTGTATATTGAGCTTCAATTGAAACAATGCGATTGAACTTATAACCAGCGATAACGCGGTAAGTATGGTCTTTCGCCTCAAATGTCGCTGTTTTAGCTGAATTACTTTTAGATACGAGGCCGTCATCATCAATGTCTGATGAACCAATTGCGCCGCCTAGATAAAAGCCGCTATCTGATGCTGATGCCGTGTGAATTGTAAATGACGACAGAAGCAGTACTGCACTCAATAGAGATTTATTCATCTTCATTTTACCTTGAGTCTTTAAACCAACAGCTTTGATATCACGTTGGTCAATGTATAAAAAAGCTGCCGACTATTGCGGCAGCTTTCCACTTTAGCCAAACGGGTTGAGCCAACCGACGCCCCATTTAGAAATCGATTTACCGTTTAACAAAGTGTGAAACTTAAAAGTTGTATGTTGCGCCTAGGTAGAACGACTCTAGTACAATGTCTTTTTCTACTTTTCTGCGATTCCAAAAACTACCTTCGTAAGTCTCGAGAGTGAATGCATCCGCTTCATAACCAAGACGTAGGCTTAATGCTGATAACTTAGGCGGGGTATACTCCACACCAACACCGAAACGTACACCAGTGCCAGTATCGTCGAAGTTAGAACCAGAAGGGCGAGAACCGTCTGCATTTTTCATATCTAGGTCGATCGAAGATAAACCGATAATACCGAACGGACGCATGCCGTTATCGAATGTGTATCCTAGGTTTGCAGCTACCGATACTGTTTGCGGAGTCCATGTAAACCCTTCTGTTTTATCAACGTGGTTTTTTGCAACTAGGTCGCCATAGTCTGTGTATTGAACCTCAAGCGATACAATGCGGTTAAACTTGTAACCTGCAATTAGACGGTAAGAGTTGTCTTCGGCTTCAAAAGTCACAGGTTCTGTCTTTGATGAAACTAAGTCATCATCTTCAAAATCAACGGTACCAATTGCACCACCCAGGTAGAAACCACTCTCTGCCGCCATTACATTGTTTGTCGCTAAAGCTGACATCAATGCCACGCCTAAAATTAGTTTGTTATTCATTACTGCTCGACCTTACTTATTTCAAATCAAGATTGCTGAGTGTTCCCAAACCGTACAATCTTTTTAGAGTTATCCGACACCCCGTCGAATTGGCGAGCAGATTACGCTCACAGAAAACAAAAAAATAAATAAAAATATAATCACTTAGTAACTTCGAACAACACAATCAGTAAAAATAAATAACCAACTGAATAACAAAGAAATAAACCACCTTCACTTTTAGTAAAAATTCTCACATCCATTTTCAAACCAACGGTTTTTTATATTTTTTCTCGTGTGGCTTACGTGCGCTTACTTTCAAGAGAGGTCTGATTTTGCATAATCCGCGCGCTTTAATTGCTCGCTTTCGATGCACCAAAAGCCATAAACCAATCTTTACTATTCAGAACAAATGAACATAAATACGATGAACCACACCATAGACTTCAGCGGCCTACTCATTGATACCAACTCTCGAACGATTGCCAATCAGCAAGGTAACCGTATTGCATTACGCCCTCAGTTATTGTCTGTGCTCTGTCTATTAGTAGAGAACGTAGGAACGCCGATAACTAAGGAACATATTATTGATGTGTGTTGGGACGGAGAACTCTCATCACCTCACGCCCTAGCTAACGTTATTTATAACCTGCGTAACGTATTCGCTCGTTTAAGAACACCTCATATTCAAATTCTCACAGTCACTAAGTTTGGTTACGCTCTATCAATAAAAGAAGGTGAACTCGTTTAGGCTTTGCCCTATTCGAGCCAACGATAAAGCCACACATCGAGTAAACCTGTTCCTAGCTTTGCCAACGTTCAGGCTCCACAAAAACGAACCTAGCCCCCTACTTCCCTCGAATTTATGCAATCAATCACGGTGATTGAGATCACCAAAAAACGCCTCATCGAAACGTTTCGATGATCATTATCACACTCTCAGAAGGTCAAAGGTGCAAATGACAAATCACACACTATTATCACTATCGAAACGTTTCGATGGCTTTTCTTGAGTTGTTTCTCATCCCATCAAACGTGTTTTTTCGATAGGTCGTGATATGAAAAAAAGTACTCTAATAAACTCTGAACTCTCCTACTTAGTGGCGACTCTTGGCCACACAGACGAAATTACGATTTGTGATGCAGGGCTGCCGATTCCAGATCATGTATCTCGTATCGACCTTGCTTTAACTCACGGTGTGCCAAGCTTTGCTCAAACCGTCAAAACCATGCTTGATGAGTCTCAAATTGAAGGTGTGGTTATCGCAGAAGAATTTGCAAAAGTAAGCCCAGAACATCATGCAGCGCTGATTGATCAAATCAAAACAGAAGAAGCGCGTTGTGGTAAAGAAATTGCGATTACTTACATCACTCATGAAGAATTTAAACAGCGCACTCATGAAAGCCGCGCTGTGATTCGTACTGGTGAATGCACACCTTACGCGAATGTCATTTTCCAAGCTGGCGTAACGTTTTAGCTCAAGCGAAACATAACGACAGCCCAGCTGTGATAGCTGAAAGACAGAATAACCAAATACAACTGGCCCCGAGTAAAGGAACCGACATGACTCAAGCCATTTTAGAACTTAGCTCAATTGAGAAAGCCTTCCCTGGTGTGAAAGCATTAGACAAGGCAAGCCTCAACGTTTACCCAGGACGCGTAATGGCGTTAATGGGCGAAAACGGTGCAGGCAAATCAACCCTCATGAAAGTGCTGACAGGTATTTATCACTTGGATGGTGGCACTATCGCCTACCAAGGTAAGCCAGCTGCATTCAAAGGGCCTCGTGACTCTCAACAAGCTGGTATCAGTATCATTCACCAAGAACTGAACCTGATCCCAGAGCTGACCATCGCCGAGAACATCTTCTTAGGTCGTGAAATCACCGGCACCATGGGTCGAATCTTGTGGAACGAGATGTACCAAGAAGCCGACAAGCTACTGAAACGCCTGAACGTAAAACACAGCTCAAAAACACCACTTGGCGAACTGAGCCTAGGCGAACAACAAATGGTAGAGATTGCGAAAGCCCTATCGTTTGAATCTAAGGTCATCATCATGGATGAACCAACAGATGCCCTAACCGATACTGAAACCGAATCTCTGTTCAAAGTAATCAACGAGCTACGTGATGAAGGCTGCGGCATTGTTTACATCTCTCACCGCTTGAAAGAGATCTTCGAGATCTGTGACGACATCACCGTACTTCGTGACGGCAAGTTCATTGGTCAATGTGAAGTAAAAGATACTGACGAAGACGGCTTAATCGAAATGATGGTTGGTCGTAAGCTCGACGAACAATACCCTCGCATCGCTCCAAGCCATGGTGAGACTTGCTTAGAAGTGATTGGCCTTACTGGCTCTGGTGTTCATGACGTTAGCTTTACCCTAAAGCGCGGTGAAATCCTAGGTGTATCAGGGCTAATGGGTGCTGGTCGTACGGAATTGATGAAAGTGATTTACGGTGCCCTTCCAAGTGAGCGCGGCGTTATCAATTTAGAAAATAAAACCATCAACCCTGTGAGTCCTAAAGATGGCCTTGCTAATGGCATTGCTTACATCTCAGAAGACCGTAAAGGTGACGGCTTAGTGCTTGGCCTTTCAGTGAAAGAGAACATGTCTCTTTGTTCACTGGATCTACTGACTAAAAGTGGTCAAATCCAACACAAAGACGAAGTGATCGCAGTGGATGACTTCATCAAGCTATTCAACATCAAGACCCCTACTCGCGAGCAAATCATTGGCAACCTTTCTGGTGGTAACCAGCAGAAAGTCGCTATCGCTAAAGGCCTGATGACCAAACCAAAAGTATTGATTCTCGACGAGCCAACCCGTGGTGTCGATGTCGGTGCGAAAAAAGAGATTTACCAACTCATTAATAAGTTTAAAGCCGACGGTATGAGCATCATTTTGGTGTCCTCTGAAATGCCAGAAGTACTAGGAATGAGTGACCGCATCATGGTGATGCATGAAGGCCGCATCAGCGGTGAATTTGACGCTAAAGAAGCAAACCAAGAATTATTACTGGCGTGTGCGGTCGGTAAAAAGATCAACGAGGACGCAGCATGAGTACTAAAACCATGAGCAAAACAACTGAAACTGAAGCGCCGAAGAAAAAGTCGTTAATCAGCAAAGAGTGGCTGATTGATCAAAAGTCATTGATTGCTTTGATCTTTCTGATTGTTGTCGTTTCTTTCTTAAACCCGAACTTTTTTACTGTCGACAACATCCTAAACATTCTGCGCCAAACCTCGGTTAACGCAATCATTGCTGTAGGTATGACGCTGGTTATCCTAACCGCAGGTATCGACTTGAGTGTTGGTTCTGTACTGGCGCTTTGTGGTGCATTCGCAGCCAGCATGATTGGCATGGAAATCCCTGTGATGATCGCAGTACCAACCGCTCTAGTAGCTGGTGCAGCATTAGGTGCTATTAGTGGTGTGATTATCGCTAAGGGTAAGGTTCAAGCCTTCATCGCAACGCTAGTAACCATGACACTACTTCGTGGTGTAACCATGGTTTACACCGACGGTCGCCCTATCTCAACAGGCTTTACGGACACAGCAGACGCATTCGCTTGGTTCGGTACTGGCTACGCGATGGGTGTACCGGTTCCAGTTTGGATCATGGTCGTAGTATTCGCATCCGTTTGGTACCTACTTAATCACACACGCTTTGGCCGTTACGTTTACGCACTTGGCGGCAACGAATCAGCAACTCGCCTATCAGGCATCGACGTAGACAAAGTAAAAATCGGCGTTTACGCAATCTGTGGTCTGTTAGCAGCAGTAGCGGGCATCATTGTGGCTTCTCGTTTGTCATCGGCTCAACCAACCGCTGGTATGGGCTATGAGCTAGACGCTATCGCAGCCGTGGTTCTTGGCGGTACAAGCTTAGCTGGCGGTCGTGGTCGCATCATGGGTACATTGATTGGTGCACTGATTATTGGCTTCCTGAACAACGCCCTAAACCTATTAGACGTTTCTTCTTACTACCAGATGATTGCAAAAGCAGTGGTTATTCTTCTGGCAGTACTAGTCGACAACAAAAACAAGTAACACTTTGAACGGCTCTAGTTTGAGTCAACGCAACACCCTAATAAATCAATAATATAACAACGAGCTAGGACTCATCTCCTAGCTCACCCTACACAAAGGACTTACACCATGAAAAAATTAGCGACTCTTATTTCTGCTGCTCTGCTTTCTACAACGGTATCTGTGTCTGCACAGGCGCAAGATACAATGGCAATCGTTCTGTCTACATTGAACAACCCATTCTTTGTAACCATGAAAGATGGCGCAGAAGCGAAAGCTGAAGAGCTAGGCTACAAGCTTATCGTTCTTGATTCTCAAAACGACCCAAGCAAAGAGCTGTCGAACATTGAAGATCTAACCATTCGTGGTGTTAAGGCAATCCTGATCAACCCAACAGATTCAGACGCAGTGTCTAACGCGATTCGCATGGCTAACCGCTCTAACATCCCAGTACTAACACTTGACCGTGGCGCAAGCCGTGGTGACGTTGTAAGCCACATCGCTTCTGATAACGTAATCGGTGGTGAAATGGCGGGTCACTTCATCATGGAAAAAGTGGGCGAAAAAGCGAAAGTAATCCAACTTGAAGGTATCGCTGGTACTTCTGCAGCTCGTGAACGTGGTGAAGGCTTCATGAACGCAGTAAACGGCAGCGGCCTTGAGCTTCTTGCAAGCCAACCTGCTGACTTCGACCGTACTAAAGGTCTGAACGTAATGGAAAACCTACTTGCAGCTAACCCAGATGTTGAAGCAGTATTCGCTCAGAACGATGAAATGGCTCTAGGTGCACTACGCGCAGTTCAAGCATCTGGTAAAGACGTAATGATCGTTGGCTTCGACGGCACAGACGACGGCATCGCTGCTGTTAACCGTGGCCTACTTGGCGCAACCGTTGCACAACAACCAGACCTAATCGGTTCTCTAGGTATCGAGATGGCAGACAAAGTGCTTAAAGGCGAAAAAGTAGACGAGTACGTACCAGTACCTCTAAAAATCATCGCTAAATAATCGATGCTAAACGAGTAATACAAAGCAGGGAGTCCCCTATCTCCCTGCTTTCTTTACTCAATAGCGTATTTACTCACTGGCTCAAAGCAAAAAGCGAAAACCGACAGTGCATCGCTGTTTCTCATTCCTCTATCGCGACTTGATGACTCTCTCGCGACTTAAAGAGTTAGCAATGAGAAAGACCCATGCATTTTCAAATACGATATATCATAAGGCTCGTATCATGACTCAACTGATTGTTTTAGGTAGCGTTAACGCTGACCACGTACTGCAAGTTCCTTCGTTCCCTCGTCCGGGTGAAACCTTGATTGGCGGTAACTATCAGGTCATCCCTGGCGGTAAAGGCGCAAACCAAGCGGTAGCCGCAGCACGATTAAATGCGGATATCGGCTTCATCGCCTGTGTCGGTGACGACCCGTTTGGTATCAATATTCGTCAAGATTTCGCTAACGATGGAATCAATATCGATGGTGTCATCGTGGCAGAGAACACGCCTACGGGCATCGCGATGATCCAAGTGTCCGCAACGGGCGAAAACAGCATTTGTCTTTCTCCAGAAGCAAACAACAAGCTGACTTGCGAGCAAATCGAACCACACCTAGAGAAGATCCGCGGCGCGAAATTCCTTCTAACTCAATTGGAAACCCCAATTGAAGGCATTGAATACGCAGCGAAAGCCGCTAAAGAGAGCGGCACTCGCGTGATTCTAAACCCTGCCCCTGCTCGCCCATTATCAGATACGTTATTAGCGTGTGTAGACGTGATTACGCCAAACGAAACCGAAGCTGAAGTGCTAGCAGGCGTGACCGTAACCGACAGCGCATCTGCTCATCAGGCGGCTTTGGCTCTTCATGCGAAAGGCATCGAGACGGTAATGATCACCCTTGGCGCTAAAGGCGTGTGGGTAAGTAAAAACGGTGAGGGTGAGTTAATCGCTGGCTTCCGAGTTGAAGCGACAGACACCACCGCGGCGGGTGATACGTTCAACGGTGCATTAGTGACAGGCTTACTTGAAGACATGCCAATGGAGCGCGCGATTAAGTTTGCTCATGCTGCGGCGGCAATTTCAGTGACTCGCTTTGGCGCTCAAACCTCAATTCCAAGCCGTGCCGAAACCGATGCGTTTTTAGCAGAGCAACTGTCTGCCTAATAGGTTGAAGCTTAATTAAGTTATGTAACAACAAATAACTAAACATAAGCCTCTGTTTTCAGGCAGAATATCGCCCAACGTGGAAGGTTATTCCCACAAGGATTTTTTATGGCAACAATGAAAGACATCGCTAAGCTCGCTAAGGTATCTACCTCTACGGTAAGCCATGTGATTAACAAGTCACGTTTTGTCAGTGAAGAGATAGCTGAGCGTGTCAACAATGCCGCGAGAGAGCTTAACTATGCGCCTTCTGCATTAGCTCGCAGTTTGAAGATGAAGCAAACCAAAACGCTTGGCATGCTAGTGACAACCTCTACCAACCCATTCTTTGGCGAAGTAGTAAAAGGCGTTGAACGTCGTTGTTATGAAAAAGGCTACAACCTTATCTTGTGTAACACCGAAGGCGATAGCGAACGTATGAAATCGTCGATCGATACACTGCTACAAAAACGTGTCGATGGCTTAATGCTGATGTGCTCTACCCTTGAAGGCGAACATATCGACGTGTTCGAACGTTACCCAGAACTGCCTGTGGTGGTGATGGATTGGGGCCCAATGCTGTTTGCGAGCGACAAGATTCAAGATAACTCGCATCAAGGTGGCTACATGGCGACCAAGCACCTGATTGATAACGGCCACTCTCAAATTGGCTGTATCACAGGTCCGCTGCATCGTAACCAGGCATCATCGCGTTACCAAGGCTTCAAACAAGCAATGGAAGAAGCGGGATTAGAAATCAACGCTGATTGGATTGTCGAATCGAACTTCGAGTGTGATGGCGGTTTTGATTCGTACCAAACGCTAAAATCTCGTGGCAAAATGCCGAGTGCACTGTTTGTAAGTAACGACATGATGGCAATGGGCGTGATTCACGCAGCAGCGCAAGATGGCACATCAATACCGAATGATCTCTCAATCATTGGCTACGATGACATCCACTTGTCTAAATACATGACACCGGCTTTAAGCACGGTCCACCAGCCAAAGCACCGCTTAGGTAAAGCAGCGGTTGATACACTGTTGAGTCGCTTACAAACACCAGACGCCTACCCACAGGTCGTTGAGTTAGAGCCAACCCTCGTGGAACGAAGCAGCGTGAAAGCGATTTAATCCACAGCTCCCCTACTCCAGAACAAAGAGCCAGCTTATCCAGTTGGCTTTTTTGCTTTAGCTTTTAGCTTTTAGCCTTTAGCGTTAAGTTTTAAGTTTTAAGTTTTAAGTTTTAGCTTAGCTGTCGGCTCGTCAGCCATTAATAATGGTTGCCCATCAAACCTTGCCCACCCGCCCTTCTAGCACGAAGAATGCACCGCTCTCGATCTCAAAACATGTATTTATGTAATTAAATAGAGGTATTTCCACATCAATATATGCACTTGAACACTAAGTGACAGATTATCTTCTACAATATCAATAAAATGACATCGACATGGAGAGCGTTGTTTTATGATTTTGGGTTGGTTCGACAATATTTCCCTTCAAAAAAAGCTATTCGTCAGCTTTTGTGTCCCTATTGCTCTAATCGTTATCGTTTCTTTTTCTGTTCATAAAAATACTCAGTCAATGGTTGAGGACAACCACTGGGTGGTTCACACCCACAAAGCCATTGCTCGCGCTCAAGAGCTACTCAATCTATCAGTAGACATGGAAACCGGTCAGCGTGGCTACCTGATCACTGGCGACCCTGTATTCTTAGAGCCTTATTACCTAGCACTGGACGTTTGGCCTCAAAAGATTCAGATTCTTAGCGAGCAAGTGAGCGATAATCCTGACCAAGTCAAACTTCTGGACACCATTGATACCACCCACAATAAATGGCTAATGGAATCGGGAGAAAAAGAGGTATGGCAACGCGAGTTGGTTAATAGAGGCCAAGCAGACATGCAGAGTGTTGTCGATATCACTCAGCAAAAAACCGGTAAGCAGCTGATGGACCAAATTCGCTTGGAGATAGCTGAGTTCATTGAGGTAGAACAGCAGCTAATCAGTATTCGAGTGACAAAATCTGACCATTCTGCCCAACAAACCAGTTACGTTCTATTGGTCGGGACGCTCCTTTCCGTATTCATTTCCCTGATTGTCGCTGCTTGGTCATCAAATAGGATTAAACAAGGGATAGACATACTGCTTGCTGCAGCGAATAAAGTAGCAGAAGGTCATTTACTAGAAGGGGCTGCAACGCTCAAGCTTAACTCAAAAGCTGACACCCAAGACGAAATCGCCCACCTCACGTACAGCTTCAAAGCAATGGCGACAAATCTAGTAAAAAATGACAAGGAAATGCGATCAAAAAACCAAGAGCTCATTGCAGAACGAACTAAAGCTGAAGCGGCAGTAAAAGCCAAAAGCGAGTTTCTCTCTACTATGAGCCACGAGATCAGAACACCGATGAATGGCGTACTTGGCATCTCTCAGATCATAGCGGCCCAAACTAAAGAGCCAGAAACCAAAGAGAACATCAATATCATTCTCGATTCTGGGCACCACCTAATGACCATACTCAATGACGTTCTCGATTTCTCAAAAGTCGAAGAAAACAAGCTTGAACTAGACGTTGCCCCTTTCCATTTTGCCCAAGTGATACAGCCAGTTTGTAGCGCGCTCAAACCTTTGGCCGATGAGAAAGGCATCCGCCTGCTGCTCGAAAATAACATACCGACCAATATTCAACTTATCGGAGACTGTGCAAGGTTACGTCAAATTCTATTTAACTTGGGTGGTAATGCGACCAAATTTACTAAAGAAGGACACGTATCGATTCAAGCAGAGCTCAATCGACCGAATAACCAACTCATCATTAGCGTCACTGACACAGGGGTCGGTATCCCTAAAGACAAACATGAACAAGTCTTTAATTCATTTGAACAAGCCGATACATCAACCACAAGGCAGTTTGGTGGTACTGGACTTGGTCTTGCCATAGTAAAAAACCTCGTTAACCTCATGAAAGGTGAAATCACCTTAACCAGTGCGGTTGGGCTGGGAACTAAATTCCAAGTAACGTTGCCAGTCTCATGGCAAGAAAGCAAAGTCAGTGAATGCTCGGTTAATACAAACGACACTGAAAACCTGGCACACGAATCTCTCAACATTCTGCTAGTCGAAGACAACCGTATCAACGCAATCGTCGCGCAAGGTTTTTGCGAAAACCTAGGGCATAAAGTCGAGCTCGCAGAAAACGGAAGGCGAGCAATCGAACGCCTCCAACACTCACAATACGATCTTATCCTGATGGACAACCACATGCCCGAGATGAATGGGGTCGAAACAACGCAATATATTCGCGATAAGTTAAAGCTCAACACCCTGATCTTCGCTTACACCGCCGATGTATTCCGTGAAGCTCACGACAGCTTCATTAATGCCGGAGTCGACCACATACTGACTAAGCCTCTGCAACAAGAGAGCTTCTTCGATGCCCTACAGCAATTCTCAAATCGATTACCTAAACAATCCACCAAAGAAAACGCTGATAACGATGAAAACGTCATAGAGTTGCACCGCCAACCGATTGATACATTACGATTAACCGAAGAAGAGATAAGCCATTCAGAAATATTAATCATGCTTAAAGATGACGCGGAAGGGTTTAGCATGCTTATCAACTCAACCATCATTGAGTTTGAGCAATCCATTGACCGAGTTATTGAGTACTACTTAGCGAAAGAACTAGAACAACTGCGCTGTACCTTGCATTCTATTAAAGGTATGTCACTCAACTTAGGGCTTAATACACTTTCAAAACAAGCATTAGAGTTAGAAGTACAGGCCAAAAACCAGCAGCTACCTGATATAGAGCTGCTCCAGAAACTGCTTAACCGCCTGATGGTAAATATTCATCAAGCTCAGCGAATGAAAGCCGCTAATTCGGTCGAGCGTTTGAAGAAAATAGATAAAGAAACGTAAGAGCAGATTACTTCAAGACAAAGGGCAAGGTGAAATACCTTGCCCTCTTAAATTCCATATTACGGTGCGTGATTCTAACGGCTTAATACGGAGGTGATTTGCTGCATTTCATCCAACAGTTCTACGCCATTGTACTGAGGAGCCAAAAACAAATCTTGAATGGTCACCGTTTCAACCGACTGTTTGTCCGAACATTGAAGCACCAAGTCTCCCTTTGGTGAATAGACTCGGCTTCCACCACAATAGGTTGCAGTAAAGGCATCAACCACATCTTGCCCAACACGGTTACACGTTACGATGTGGCAACCTTCTTCTAGCGCCCTCGCCTGTCCGATGGCAAAACTGTGGTGACCACCAAAATTGGCAGGGTGAAGAACAACATCAACAGAGTGATACGCTCTCATGATCTCAGGGAACCAAATATCGAAACAGATCGCCACGCCAAACGTTAGCCCTTTATATTCGAAAGTTAAAAGCTCAGAGCCCCGTGAGAAATACTGCTTATCGAATTTGGTTTGACTCACTTTGCGGTACTTATGACGCAGCCCAGTTCCATCAATCACGGCTACGCTGTTGTAATATTCGCCTTGGTCTTCCTCTGCAATGCCAGCAACAATCAAGGTTTCATGCTTTTCTGCCAGTTTCGACAAAGAATCAATGGTCTCACTATTGGCGAAGTTTTCGCTTAACTCATGCACTTCTGACGCTTGGTTAAAGATGTAACCCGTAGAGAACAATTCTGGTAGCAGGGTAATGTCACCGACGGAGGCTTGCGCATCTAAAAGCTCCGAAACCAGAGCGAGGTTTTGCTGTTTGTTTTTGTATTCAACTTCAAGCTGAACAAGGGTGATACTGACATTATTCAAAATCGAATCCTTACTGGGTCACACAAATCAGATGCAGAGTAAGAGAATCACCCTTCGCTTTCTTACTTCAAGCCAAACCATTGAAGCAAGCGCACACTCTCAAGCTCATTTTCGCCTGTCTATTCCATCAACTTAGGTTCTGGCAACACAGGCGGCGTACTGTCCATATAAGTTAAGAAATTCTCCCACACTTCGTGCGTGCGTTGCTTGGTTAACTTAGTCTTACAAGAAAGCGCCATCAGTCCACGAATTGAACCATCGCGCCATTGGGTATACACAGAATCACAATGCGCTGTCATATAGGCTTGCCAACTCTCCTGAGCGACCTTAATGCCCCCCACCAACTCAGTATCATCTGCATTGTGTTCAAAGCTGGCTGCTAAGTATTTCTCAAGCTCTACCTGTGCAGATTCAAGCTCAAGCGCGGCACAGTGGTTTATCTCTAGCGTGTTCATCGCATTGTCGCAATCAACCGCGTCTTCGCCAGCATGTGCCAAACCAGAGAAGTAAGTCAGTAAGAGCAGTGCTATCGCTTTTTTCATACCAATCCCTAATCATTCGGTTAGTTTTCTTCAATATTGCAATCGTATATAACTCTAGCCTTTATAGGGTTATAAATATTTTTAATTCGTATTACTACTGCAAAAACACGTAAAATCCACAAAGAAAACCGGATTAACATCAATATGTTACTGGTGAAACTAAAAAAACATTATCTTTATCAATAATCCATGCGTGCATTCACAATATTTATTATTTTCCTTGCTACCTAATCGTTAAATTTATAAATTAAATCGAATGCTCATCCAATCGGTAACGCTTCTCCAATTATGGATATCAAGTACCAACATTTTGCCAAGACCACATTCTACTTTGCCATCTCTTTCGTTTTGTCGATGGCATTGCTCATTCCTTTTACACCGTCTCATTATCATGCGTTAACCGAAGAATCTTCACAATTAGTTGAAACCAGACTTCAAGAGATCCAAGCCAGGTTTGGCAGCTTTCTCGCAGGTATCACACCCGCTCTATCTTGTGATGCCATCGTGACAGAGCTTCGCCAGAATGTATTCAATGCCGATTGGGTGAAAGAAGCCGCTGTATTCAATAAACATAACCGCTTTTACTGCTCTACCACCGATGGCGAGGTGTCATTTCGCCTTTATAGCAGCATCCGAGAAAGGCTCAATGACGATCCAAACTTAACCACCTTATCGTACTCCAACGCTGCAATTACCAAGGTGCAGTCCATCATGCTGATTTTCTCGGACAAACAGCAGGCGGGAGTAAGCCTGATGATACCGCCACACTTTATCTACGATCTTGTAGAGTCAAACCTGAGTAGCCATGGAATCAACTCAAAAGTAGAAGTGATAAAAAGAGATATTCACCCAACCGAACCCGAAGTGTACTTTTCGAAGGTTCGCATACAATCAGAGACATACCCTCTGGCTATCACCTCCTACATCGGGCATCAGTACTACATCAACTTCTTAATGAGCTTTTCTTGGTTTGGGTTTCTTATGGCGGGAATCACCACCATTGTCCTGTTGTCCGCTAAACATAAGAAACAGAGCCAACGCAGTTTAGAATATTCCCTCTCTAGCGCTCTGAAAAACAAACACCTGCAAGTTCACATGCAGCCAATTGTTGACCAGAAAACCACCCAAATCGTGGGCTGTGAGTCACTGTTAAGGTGGAACCACCCGATTGAAGGCAACGTCTCACCCGCTATTTTCATACCGCTCGCAGAGAAGCTAGGTTTGATAGAAGAGCTGACGTACTTTGTGCTACGCGAAGTATTGAAAACCATCAAACACAATCAAGACCTTTTCGAAGACAAATACATCAGCGTCAACATCAGCCGAAACGTCGTGTCTAACAGTAACTTCGCCCACAAAGTATCAGGGATTTTCAAAAGAAACCCTGAGATTCTAAAGCAGGTGGTGTTTGAAGTAACCGAAGATGGTGAGTGCTCAGACGCGGATATGGCAAAGATAAAAGAAAACCTAACCAAGCTAGCGAACATGGGCGTGAAAGTCGCAATTGATGACTTTGGTACGGGCTACTCAGGGTTAGATTTCGTAAGGCAATTTCCGTTCAGCATCCTAAAGATTGATCGCGTCTTCGTGCAGAACATTTCAGACGAATCCAGCTTTGGTGTTCCTTTGCTAGAGTCCATGCTGCAACTGTCCCGTACTTTAGGCATGCAGGTTATCGTGGAAGGCGTAGAGTATGAATCGCAAGTCAAAGTCTTGTCTAAGTTAGGTGTCGACTATATCCAAGGCTTCTATTTCTATAAGCCGATGCCAATCAACCTAACCATCAGCCTGCTCAGGCAACAACAGCACATCACTGCGACTCATGAGTATCACATCTCGCCAACCTAACATATGAATGTAAACCGATGCGGGGGAAGCGCTGAAGAGACAGCCAGCGCTTTCCTGATTTCCTGATTTCCTGATTTACCCAGAATAGAAAACTCCTTTCTATTTCTTATCTCCCATACGCAGCGCGAACCACAAACCTAGCCAGACATTCCTTGTTACATAAGGCACTGAAAAACTGCGAAAGAAAACACAACAGCCATAGGTCTCCTTTGATGAACATTTAACGTCATCGCACCGTGAGTGCATAAAAGGAATATCATGGAAAAGACACTGCAAACCAAACTGGCCACCAGCCTACTGCTACTGAGAGTCGGCATTTTTATCGTCTTCTTGTTCTGGGGATTGGATAAGATTCTTGTGCCAGAGCACGCTGTTAAGGTGCTGTCCGGCTTTTACGGGTTGGACATATCAACCAATGCGATGATGGCCTTAGGCGTCGCGCAGCTCGGCTTTTTAGGCGCGTTCGTCGTCGGCATGTGGAAGAAGTACACCTACGGCGCAATTCTAGTTCTTCATGCAGGTTCTACTTTCTCCTCTTTTGCTAAGTACATGGACCCGTTTAATAACCTGCTGTTCTTTGCCTCTTGGCCAATGCTTGCAGCTTGTGTCGCACTCTTCTTACTGCGCGACTACGACACTTACAGCGTTGCCAACTAACACAAAGTGAGCATTTAAACTTTCCAAGATGTGATAGGTCTGAAGTGAAAGTAAATGTGAGATTGGTATGGGAATAAGGCGAGAAAAGCATTCCCATGATGGAGATTAAAAGAATAACGGAAGGCATAAGCGCCTTCCGTCGTTCAAGTAGGTGATAAGGTAAGTACTACTTACTTACGCTAATCATCTCGTTAAAGTAGTCCACTTGCTCTGCCATGCTCAAACTTTGGCTGTTTGAACCTAACGTCCACATAAAGAAGCCACCGTAACCGTTATCTTTCTGCCATTTAGCACGGTCTAGGTTGTTCTGACGTGTTTCAACAAAGTTACCACCGGGTGCCCACTGACTGTTGATCGTATTACCTAGAACAATCTTCGACTTGTCTCCAATGTACTCAGCGTAGTTTGCCATCGCGACTTCGTATAAGAAGTTTCGACCCGCGTCGTATGTCATCACGTTGAAGAAATCGAAGTCGTTCTTGGTCGCTTTCAACAGATCAATCACTTCACCGTGATGAGATGAACGGCCAGACTCTTCAATGTAAGAGCAGTTTTCAAACACGCTCGCATCCATACATTCAACTGGATCCGCACCTACGTGGTAAGTCGTTAGAGACAGAACCTTCGTATTACCCACTTTCTCACGGATAAGTTTGATCAAAGCCGTTAAGTCTTGGTTCTCTTTGTCTGAGATTCGTGCCGCTTTCTCAAAGTCAAAGTCCAGACCATCAATGTGCACGTAACCCGCTAATTGGTACTTGCTGTAATCACAGCTACCGTCTGAGTTTGTTGCAAGACACTCGCCTTCCACCTCTTCAGGTTTTAGGTTTTTTTTGTACACAGGGAATGGCGTATGCACCAAATCAACTAACCCGTTCGCAACCGATTCACGGCTTTCAGGCGTACTGATCGCCGACCAAATGCTCTCGTAAGTTTGACCACCAAACGCAACCATCATGGTCGCATTTTCGTTGTCATGCTTGAGCGTTGACCATGCTAGGTACTGTGTTGGCATCCAGTCCGGATTGTAATTCGGTGGTGTTAGCATGCCATCAGAGATCGTGATGTTACCGCTTGCGTCCCACTTACCAAATGACAATAAATAGCCATCACCTTCTGAGTTGAACAGCTCTTGGTAGTCATTCAAACCCCAAGACGTTAGGTAACTGATAGAGCGATCAGGGTTATCGACTAAGCCGCCACCGCCTGTGCTTTCTTTGACCGTAATGTTAGACGTTGCAGAGGTTTGCTCTTGGTTGGCCGTATTCACCGCTTTTGCCGTGACAGCATATGTACCCTGCTGAGCACCTAGCCACTCATATTCATAAGGTGCTTCCGTGTCTTTAAACAGCTCGTTACCATTCGCGATGAAGCTTACCGAGGAAATATCGCCTTCGTAACTCTTTGCGTCTGCTTTGATCGAAATCGCACGACCTTCGAAGTAGCTTGAACCATCCACAGGAGATGCTAAAGAAACAACCAAGTCTTTATCGGTAATCGCTAAAGAAATTGGCGCCGCCTCCGCACTCGCACCTTGGTCATCGTAGGCAACAACCGTCAATGTGTATTGGCCTTCAACTTGGGCAGGCACCGTGATGGTGTAAGTATCGCCTTGTGAAGGCGTGTTTGATGACGCAACCAGTTGACCATTCAATTGAACATCAACGCGAGCAACTTCAGTATCATCCGATGCATCGACAACTACGTCGAATGCTTGGTTAGGTGCGATTTTCTGTCCATCTTGCGGTGATTGAACGTCCACCACTGGCACAGGGTTCGGATCACACTCACCCGCTTCATCCCATGCATCTTTCCACGCGTCAGGATAACTTGGATGACCGGTTCCTGGTGTCCAGACAGGGTTACCACACCAACCCGCTACCGTACATGAGTAGATATTGCCAATGTTAGTGACTTCATCACCGACTTTATAGGCCACACCATCTTGGTACTGAGGTATGTCACCACAGCTGTTGCTTGTATCTGTCACCGTGATGGTTAAATTCTTACTAGAGACATGTTGCTCGTCATCTTTTGCTTCCGCACGAAGCGTAGTAGAGCCTGCCGTTTGCGTTGTCCAGTCACAAGAGAAATCTTGGGTCGTTTTCGCATCAAGAGAACACACTTCTGAATCGTTAGCGAAGAACTTAACCGTCGCTAAGTCATCGTCTGCATCTGTTACATGCGCTGAAATTGTGATGGTGTCCCCTTTTTGATGAGAAGAGCCTGCGTCTGGCGAGATAAACTCAATCACAGGTGGATTTGGCGCCGTCGATTCTGACTCTACCGTCACTTGAACTGCTTTTTCTGTGAGTTTATCGCCACTGTCATTGAAAGCCATCACAGTGATCGATGCTGCACCAACTTCGCTTGGAAGCCAAGCTTGTTGGTATTCTGTTGTACCTTCTACAACGTTTTGCTCACCTAATTTGGTACTGTTTGCCCAGAACTCGAGTTTGCTTGCACCCTCACCTTCGACACCCGTAATGATGTCAACATTCGTACCTGTGTAAACCACTGAGTTTTGAGCCGGCGCTAAAATATCCAGTGAAAATTCTGGTGGAGGAACCACTTCGCCATCCACTTTAACCACAACAGAATTCTCAAACGCATTCAGATCAGTCAGTTCGCCACCGAAAGAGATAGTCAATGCCGCAGATTCACCTGAGGCCAGCTCACTATCAACCCAAGAGCCTTCCGGGAACGTCAACGTCACGGCGTTCAATACCCCATCAGCTTGCGTCGTATGAGAGATTTCCCATGATGGGTAAGAAAGATGGTTCGACGCCCAGTTGATCTCGTTAATCGCTACTGGCAATAAAAATTCGATCACGGCTTCACGCATGTCTGCGCTATCTGAGCCTGTGTTTGTGATATCTAGCTTATAGGTGCTCCAGTATTCACTTTCTGACTGAGCCACCGCATCAGTACTGAACTCACTAGCCATGGCTTGTGAAATTGGATTCAACAATAAGCCAGAGCAAAGCATTGTTAGCCCTAACGCGCGATATCCAATAGAGTGAATCTGTTTAGCACTGCTCTTTCTTAGATACATACTTGATTCCTTAGCTTTATATTAATTATTTTATTTCTGCAATAAACCTGCAATTGGAAATTCATCCCCCCCGTTGCAAGTACACTTAATTTACACAAGAAATTAACCAACAAGGAATTAAACTTTTACTTATTGAATAAATGTCAAAATTTATTCAATTATGAGATAAAGCCCAAAATTTCGGAAAATACAATTATGTAAGGCCCCTTTAAACCACCCACTTAGAATGAACTAAATTAGGTTTAACTAATTTAGAAAAGGTAAAAATAATTAAATTAACCTGGATAAGAAAGGGTCTTGGCGGCATAACTAACAGACAAAGAAAATCACATGCAAATCAATACATAACAATAACTTAAATGAAAACCACTCATCTAAAAGCACCTATAGAAAGAATAACTCTCATACGAACCATGAAGTCTATTTCGCTAAAAAAGGTTCATGGATCATTAACTCCCATCTAAATACCAATTTTTAATATGACGTTTAAATTAAAATAACAGTAACAACTCCAAGTTGGGTTTTATTTTTATTTTGAATTAAAGTCACAATTTATTCATGGGAAAGAGTCATGTATAAAACGGCATTATTTAGAGTATTAATTCTATTTACAACTGAATTATTCAATTAAACATTTAATTATCTCTCTATGACTTCAATGTCTTCCTTTAAAACCGAACGTCACGCCTATGTTTTTTATGCTTGTTCTGTATTTATTTTACCCAACGGTTAAAAAGGCAAGCCGAAACCCGCCTCTCACAGCGTACTGCACTCTTCTTACTGCGCGACTATGACACTTACAGCGTTGCCAACTAACACAAAGGGCGCCGTTACTGGCGCCCTTTAAAATGACCTTCATGTAAACACCACTTTGCACTGATGTTAAGTGTTAAGTGCCAAGTGATGGAGCGTTAAGCATCAGGTTCACTGTTGTGTTTAGCCGTTCGTTCAGCGAGCACTTCTTTGAATGCGAACATCCCATTTAGCGCAGCAGGGAAACCAGCGTACACAGACATCTGAATGATCACCTCTTTGATCTCTTCTTCACTGCAACCTACATTAAGCGCCGCATTCAAA
This sequence comes from Vibrio sp. T3Y01, assembly GCF_013114525.1. Taxonomy (NCBI): domain Bacteria; kingdom Pseudomonadati; phylum Pseudomonadota; class Gammaproteobacteria; order Vibrionales; family Vibrionaceae; genus Vibrio; species Vibrio sp. T3Y01. Next base: position 271,613 of record NZ_VTXJ01000006.1, read on the forward strand.
TGCACTTTGAGTTGCGGGACGCAGGTGCCTAGTGCAGTTAACGCTGCCACCGTAGCAATCTCGCGAGATTTCAAATCCAAGCCTTTGCGCGCATAGATATCACCAAAAGGATAGTCGATGGTGTATTTGGCTAAATCGGGGCTAATGTCTTGCAGGCTTTCGATAACATTTTGCCCAGCTTCACCATCAATCTGTTTAAGTAGTTCTAGCCCTTTTTCAAAACGTGACGTGTTCATTGTGTTGCTCCTATGTATTGAATAGAAGCGCAGCATACAAGTTAGAGTTCACTCTAAGTCAACGCACTTTTCCATCTTTATACAGGTCAATTTTGGCTTCCAGAGCGGAAAGATGAGATTGCTGCTGCGCAATATGCGCTTTTAAACTCTGTTGGTGCTGTTCCAGCAGAGCTTGACGTTCAAGTACCGTACTGCTGCCCTGCTCCCTTAATCGAGCGTATTCCAATATCTCTTCGAGTGGCATGGCCGTTTCTTTTAGGCGAATGACAAACTCAAGCCACTTTACGTCTTTCGCGGTATACACTCGGTGCCCACTGCTATTACGTTGAACATTTTTAAGCAAACCGATTTTTTCATAGTATCTAAGCGTATGAGCCGACAAACCCACCAAGCTAGAAAACGCCTTCATGTTCATGGTTTTATTTCCTTAATAGCCGAATAAGCGAATACCTTGTTTTGGGTAAAGAATACTAACCTCCAAGCCAGAAATCATCATCAAAGAAAGCGCTACTCTAGAAACACAAAAACCCAACGATAGATTGCTGCCGTTGGGTTCTACTCTTAAGTGCGGGTTATAACGCTTTGTTACTTAACTGTGATACCAAAATCACTCCATTGAGCTTTACGCTTGGTGGTAAAAATACAAGAAACACCACCCACGGTATGAGTAATTGGAGCTTCAAAATCACAAAACAGTGAGATATACAAAATTGGTAGCTGTTCGTTACCGAATGAGTTTGGTGTCCACATAGCTACATCACCATCTTTACATTTGGCATTCGCTTCATCACCGTTAGCAAAATGACAGATCTTGTCTTGCTTTAAATCACTTAGCCCAAATGCAGCCGACGAGTTGAATGATGTTGCTGACAAAGCAAAAGTAAGTGCTAATAGAACTTTTTTCATAATAAGGTTGCCCGTAGTTTGATATATACGAGTTACTTTAACATGATGATAAACATATACTTAGCCAGATTATGCAACCTATAACACAAGCCGCAAATTGCGTTACTGACGTCCAATTAAGGTTTGAGCAACGCAATACCGAAGCCAAAGCATGCCACCTTAAACAAAAAAGCAACGCATGGTAAACATGCCAAGTGTTGCGAACCCCTCTTGATCAGTTTGTATGGATAATAAGCACTCCAATCGGGTAAGGTGAGACCCAGACTTGTTGGGGGCGAACTTCAGCTTGCGAACAAGTCTCCTTGCCCTTTTTCCAAAGTTCTTTTGTGTCTGTAAGCCAAGCCTTGAGGCGTTTGGCTTATTTGCTGACCATTAATATTATCCAACACAGTTTCGGCCGAATACCCTGTTATAGCGATTTCGCCGACTTCGTCTAATTTGCTATGAATGTTTAAAGCACACTTGATCGCAGACCCATGCTGAAAACTAATTCTTTCGTCTAGTACATCTTGTTTAAACACCTGGTCTTTCATTGTGAAACTTATAGTTTCACCATCAAAAACACCTTTCCATTTGTAGTTACCCTGCTTCAACACTGGAGAAACAATCTCAATAATTGCTTCATCAATCGTTTCGACTGGTAGTACGTTAGAACTTAAGATAAAGCGCTTAAAGCTACCGCGTACCACCTCAGTTTCAGGGCTAACCTCACTACCGTCAGATGAGAGACCATTTACACCTAACTTAGTGACTTTACTGTAGGTGTTTAAATGCTTGAATAAATTAGAGCGTCGAGTGATAACCTTGTAGTTTTCATTTACTACTTCGGCGACTTTTGTGACTGTTTCAGATTGGACTTTATCTTCCGCTATCTCAGTTTTTAAAGCTTGAATCCTCAATTTTCGCTCTTCGATACTCAAACGAAGGTCTTCTTTTTGAAGGCGCTCCAATTCCGAATCTGATTTGGGTAGTAAAGGGACAGCTATAGCTGCAATACCAACAATAACAGAAAGAACGCCAGCGTTTGCGTTAGCTAGCTGCCATATATCACGGAGCCCACCCTCTCTGTGTGCTTCGCATTCGATTAAGATACTTTCATTAAGTGTTTTGGCGATCTCTGTGAGTATCGCAATAACTTCGGCTTCACAACGATTGCGCACCAATGCATCCATTGTGTGAGAGTCATCGCCGAAATAGTAGTGCATTTGAAATTTATTAACTAAGTGTGGCTTATTCATATATTGCATCCATAGAGTCCACACTCAATATGATGCCTAAAAGCATCACTTTCAAATGCAACCATGTGATTATTATCAAATTTTCAGACAAGGCCCCTAACGCCCTGTTAAGGGGCTAAAAAAACAAGCTTCACGAGTAAAACCACCTTAAGCACCAAAATTTGATAAGAATAAAAAATGATCCGGTGTTTTACTCCCTTTAAGCCATTGTTAGCTATTTGCTTTCGACATTGAACCAAACAACTGAACCATCACTAAGAATTTCACCACGTTCTCCAATATAAACTCCGGATGACTTTTTACTTTCTTCTAACGAGCTACCCAGATTCCACTCTGTATCCCAATCTACTCTAACTCTTCTAAGGGTTTCAATTTTCAGATGTTCCATGGCGAAGTCTGGCTCCCAAGCGATGTTAACCACTCCGTTTCCTTCTGTTTTCAACGCTCTATTTAACGCACATGAGGGATAGCAAAAAGCAGGCACTTTGCTTCGGTGACCATCGGGGTTCATCATCAATTCAGATATAGCGACTGTTGACTTATACCTGTCCTTAATTCCGTGTTCTGGGTTCACCGTAAACTCTGATATTAGAAATTTGGAAACTGAATTTGTTTTTGTCTGCGTTGTATCAATAGAAGGAAATAAGTCTAAGGAAATAGGTACTGTTAGAGGGCTCTTCAACTTATATACGATGACCACAAAAGAACTGCCTGGTCCAAGGTTAGTTTCCTCTGTAACTGATATCAGGTCTCTATTGATGTTGGTTCCTACAACGGTGTAAAGCTTTGGCTGCTTATCTTTATTGCAGCGCCCGAGGGTTGTACTATTAGCAGGAGGAGCCCAGAACTCATCATAGTGATTATATGGTTGACCATCATTTTCAGTCCTAACCCGCACAAAGTATGAATCATCATTGAGGGTAATTTCACCAAACTTGAACGAAATTTTCTTACTTTCGAGCACGGTGTAGAGTTTCTGCTGTACTTCTTCTTGCGACAACTTACTGAAGTCCATTTTTTGATAAGCATTTTTCATTTGCAAAAATGTTTTCTTCAAGATTACCACCTCAAAACTTAACTTTGTTTCTAACGCCGCATTTAGGTGTGAGTAACGCAACAACGAAGTTCCCGCACACCACCTTAAGCACAAAACGCAACGCATAGTGAAAATACCACGCATTTCGAATCAACCTTAAACGGATTGTATGGATAATAAGCACTCCAATCGGGTAAGGTGAGACCCAGACTTTAGCTGCAACTAAAGTTCTTCTATCTGGTAGTTCGATTAAACGATGGCTCCTCGAT
>NZ_VTXJ01000051.1:0-1619 GCF_013114525.1 Vibrio sp. T3Y01
GCGACAGTAACGCCGACAGGCTTCCTGTCTGGCGTCAACGTCGGCCAAACAACGATAACCGCCACTAAAGATGGCGTCACCAGTAACACAGTGAGCGTGGAGGTATATAGATGTCTGTCCGTCGGTGCTTCATGTATTGATCTATTCGATACTGGGAATGGGAAGTTGTTTACCAATTCACCCTCAAAATTATTTTTATCCTCCATTGGAGGAAGTGCAAATAATGGTTTTACGCAAGAAATTGGAACTTCTGGGCCTGCTGGAGATTTCTTTTGGTTCTCTTGGGATAATGCAAGTAGATTATGTAGTACATATAGTAACGAGGATTTAGCAGGACGCACCAACTGGCGTTTGGCAACAAAAAATGAGTTAGAATTGCTCTTCAATACATACGGCAATATGTTCAACGCGCGCGGCTGGCCAGTCAGGTTAAATTACTGGTCAATTGAGAGTAGAGGTCCTGGCTTTTTTAATATAGACCTCAGGAATGGCGGCGGAGGGTTGAGTCTGGGAGAAGAAGAGTTGTACGCGTCCTGCGTCTCAGTTCCCTAACGTTTAACGTATGAGTTTTTGATATTCCAACTTATAACCACCTACTTTTGCAGGTGGTTATCTTTTTCATAGATGTGCAGTCAGCTGTATCTAAAAGGATATCGTTGTAATCTTGAACGCCTGCGCTACTACGCCTCGTCGTTACCTTTTACTGATTTCAATTAAGTTCGAGTAAGGGCTTGCTGTTTTATGTGCTGATTTCCCTTTCGACTCGCATCATTTGATGGTGCTCGCAGGCTGTTAACCTTCCTCAAAAAGAAAGGAAACTCCTTATAGCACAACAACATACAACTCCAACGCTCTCTAAATCGAATTTCAGAGACCAGTGTTTCGCTGCTGGCCATGAAAGCTCACCAAAAAATGATATCTATTTGGGCGCTCGTCGTTGAATAAGGCAAGCTCCGTGACGTTTTTAGTTGAGCGTCTCACTAACCCGCTCGTGAGTATAACCGTAATCTAAAGTCCAGCGATGGAGATCTTCAATCGACATAGGTTTGGCGTAGTAGTAACCTTGATGTTGAAAGACGCCTCTTAATAAAAGCCCTTTAGCTTCGAGTTTATTTTCAACTCCTTCCGCTACTAGATTGAGTTCTAATTGTTTAGCCATTTCAATATACCCATCGAGAACAGCGGACTTTCCTTCATCAATGGAGCGTGTAAACATTTTGTCTATTTTGATAGTGTCAATATCGAAATAATGCAAATAGGAGTTTCCGCCATAACCGGTACCTGCATCATCAAGGCTTATTTTAAGCCCTAATGTTTTGAGTAAGGCGATACGCTGACTGGCAAACGCTAAATTTTCAATCGGTTGGCGTTCTGTTAATTCAAGCGTAAGTTTTGAGTAGTCGTGCTGAAACCGCTTTAAATAGTGGTAAAAATCGTCATTTTGGAGGTGCAGAGGAGTGATGTTGACACTGCAATAAAACTCGGTGTTTTGACTCATCAAAGGCGATAAGTCGCGGTAAATGGTTGTAATGAGATTCTCTGTTGTTGGAATGATCTCCCCACTTTGCTCTAGATAATGGATGAACTTGCTTGGTTCTATGACACGGCCATCAGAGGGA
>NZ_VTXJ01000052.1:0-1297 GCF_013114525.1 Vibrio sp. T3Y01
AAAAAGGTTCATCGCGGCTTTCCGGGGAAAGCCGCTTTTATCTTCAAGAAGAAGTAGTCTGTATCTCGATACCCATATCCCATTCGCTTGATTAGCTTTATCTTGTTGTTTATCCCTTCCAATGTGCAGGTGTTGAGCGGATAACTTGCCGATGCGAGAATGCCGTGAAGATAAGGACTCAGTTTTCGTGCGAACTCTTTTAATGGCTTAATCCCACTCTCTTGTACTTGTGCCCACCACGTATCCCAGAGCCCTTTGGCATGCACTTCTGATTCACAATACCAAAGCTCTTTGAGTTGTGCTCCGAGGATGTAAGTGGTCATTAAGTCCTTATTGATATTCAATATTTCTGTAAGATAGCTGTCTTGCTGTGTATTTAAGTTGCCCCTATTTTTCAACAACACCCAGCGTGAACGCTTGACCCATTGCCTCGCTTTTTTATCTTGCTTGAGTTTGTTGGCTTGGTCGACTCTGACTCTATCCATGACCTCACGACCGAACTTAGCAACAACATGGAATAAGTCGTAAACGATTTTTGCGTTCGGGCAATGTGCTTGAACTTCAAGGTCAAAAGCCGTATTCATGTCCATCGCGACCGCTTCGATATTATTGCCATGCTTGCCTAACAGCTCGAAGAACGGTCGTATGTCCTTGCGGCTACGGCCTAACCCTATCCAAATGACTTGGTGCGTCTTAGCGTCAGCAATGACCGTGGCATACCTATGTCCTTTAAAGATAGGGAACTCATCCATGACGAGTTGCCTTAGCCCCTCCCATTTCACTGACGGTACCACTCGTCGAAGTCGGCGTTTATCTATCTCTTTAATGGTGTGCCAATGTACGCTTGTTAACTGGGAGATATGCTTAATGGGAAGAAGAGGCAGCAGTTGTTCTATATAACTTTTTAAGCGCTTCGTTATACGAGCATAAGGCTCTAACCAAGATAGAGACTCTGTTTTTATGCCGCAGACACGACACTTAATTCTTCGTGTTTGAACGGAAAGTTCAACAGGAACACCGAGCAACATGGCCTCTTTTACATGACGCCATTGATACTCATGAATAGCCTCGGCCTCGAGACCACAAAGGCACTTAGCCTCAGAGTTGGGTTTAAGAGTCAGGGTAATAAGTGATGCTGTCTGGTGAGACTTTACTATATGAAAGCCTTCCCAGAATGAAGATAGGAAAGTATGATTCGGCATGAAAACGGTAGTTTGTGTATGATTTTTGTTTGGCGACTAAACCATATCACTTACTACCGTTTTTGTTTTTAGTTCCCGCTAATCCGCGATGAACC
>NZ_VTXJ01000054.1:0-1114 GCF_013114525.1 Vibrio sp. T3Y01
CCTTCGTCCATTGCGATTGGAGCGATTAGCTCAACAGTCATTTGAACGTTGTCACCTGGCATTACCATTTCTACGCCTTCTGGTAGAGTGATGTCGCCTGTTACGTCAGTTGTACGGAAGTAGAACTGTGGACGGTAACCTTTGAAGAAAGGAGTGTGACGGCCGCCTTCGTCTTTAGAAAGTACGTATACTTCAGACTCGAACTTAGTGTGTGGGTTGATAGAACCTTTAGCAGATAGTACTTGGCCACGTTCAACTTCGTCACGCTTAGTACCACGTAGAAGTGCACCAACGTTCTCACCTGCACGACCTTCGTCAAGCAGTTTACGGAACATTTCAACACCAGTACAAGTAGTAAGAGTAGTCTCTTTGATACCAACGATTTCTACTTCGTCACCTACACGTAGGATACCACGCTCGATACGACCAGTTACAACAGTACCACGACCTTGGATCGAGAATACGTCTTCGATTGGTAGTAGGAACGGTTGGTCAACTGCACGCTCTGGCTCAGGGATGTAAGAATCTAGTGCTTCTGCAAGCTCAACGATCTTGTCTTCCCACTGCTTCTCGCCGTTTAGTGCGCCAAGTGCAGAACCTTGGATAACTGGTAGGTCATCACCTGGGAAGTCGTACTCAGAAAGAAGTTCACGAACTTCCATTTCTACTAGCTCAAGTAGCTCTTCGTCATCAACCATGTCACATTTGTTCATGAATACGATGATGTAAGGGATACCAACTTGACGACCAAGTAGGATGTGCTCACGAGTTTGAGGCATTGGGCCGTCAGTCGCAGCAACAACTAGGATACCACCGTCCATTTGCGCAGCACCAGTGATCATGTTTTTAACATAATCCGCGTGTCCTGGGCAGTCTACGTGTGCGTAGTGACGTGATGGAGTGTCGTACTCAACGTGAGAAGTAGCGATTGTGATACCGCGCTCACGCTCTTCTGGAGCGTTATCGATAGATGCGAAATCTTTAGCAACACCACCGTACACTTTTGCAAGTGTAGTACAGATAGCAGCAGTTAGAGTTGTTTTACCGTGGTCAACGTGGCCGATAGTACCAACGTTTACGTGCGGTTTCGTACGTTCAAATTTTTCTTTAGACA
>NZ_VTXJ01000055.1:0-629 GCF_013114525.1 Vibrio sp. T3Y01
TGATATTCAGGGCAGCTCTCAATCAGCTTTTCTATCTTTGCCTCTACTTTTTCAAGCTGATTTTTTAGAGCGGTTAGAATCGGAGTAATAGTCGATGAGATGTTCTTGGGTAATATTTGTAGTCGGTTTCTTTCCATGGTTTGTATGGTGAGTAGTTGGTTCCGCCTCGTGACTAAGTCACTCATAAGGCGTATGTTTTCGCTTTTTAGCTTGGTAAGTTCGGGCTGAACTCGTTCGGCATAATGTGCGATGAGTTCGGCATCTAAACGGTCGTTCTTAGCTCGTTGACCAATGGCTTCAGCAAACCTTTTAATACGTAGTGGATTGGCAACGACATAAGGCAATTTAGCTTTATCACAGGCGAGTATGAAGGGCATTTCTAATCGACCTGTAGCCTCGATGACGACGCGTTGAGGCTTGTGTTTCTTAATGATTTTAATGGCATCGCTGATGCCTTTATCGGTGTTTGGTACGGTGAAGTAAATGTCGAGTGGACGGACATAGATGTCTAATTGTGACTTACCAGTATCAACGCCAACATTAATGTTTTGAAGTGTGTTTGTATTCATAATAAGCTAACTCTTGCTTGCAAATGCGGGCTCGAGACCCAGAAGACTATTCGAGTGTGG
>NZ_VTXJ01000056.1:0-615 GCF_013114525.1 Vibrio sp. T3Y01
TTGAATGTGTTTGTGTTGTGTTTATCCAAAGGATAAACATTGAGAACTTTTAATTTGATTAACTCTTAGAGTTAATCAGTCAGCTTTCCAAATTGTTAAAGAGCATGTATTCCGAAGAATGCATTTTCTAAAGACTCTCACAGTCGAAAAAACCAACCAACGACATAAGAAGTGGTTTGGAGTTTTAACTTCCAAGAATATTTAGAGAATGGTGGGCGATACCGGGCTCGAACCAGTGACCCCCTGCTTGTAAGGCAGGTGCTCTCCCAACTGAGCTAATCGCCCACTAAAAGTTTTAATTCCTTCGTGGAGAAAGAATGGTGGGTCGTGCAGGATTCGAACCTGCGACCAATTGATTAAAAGTCAACTGCTCTACCAACTGAGCTAACGACCCAATGGTATCCCGTAGGGGAGTCGAACCCCTGTTACCGCCGTGAAAGGGCGGTGTCCTAGGCCTCTAGACGAACGGGACACTGGATTGAAGAACTTGGGAGTTCTTCGTCTCTTTTACTTTCTAAACCTAATCAATCTGTGTGGACACTTATCGTGAATATCTTCGTATAAGGAGGTGATCCAGCCCCAGGTTCCCCTAGGGCTACCTTGTTACGACTTCAC